>CAZWQK010000033.1:0-10416 GCA_964635835.1 uncultured Pseudomonadales bacterium | reverse complement strand
GCGGCGATAGCGGGCAATCACATCGCCAAGGGTGTAGCAGCGCACGTGACCCATGTGCAGGCGACCGCTGGGATAGGGGAACATGGCGAGGCAGTAGAATTTTTCGCCGGGCTTGTTTTCATCGCCAACGAAACAGGCGCTGGCGTCCCAGGCCGCCTGAGCATTCTTTTCAACGGATTGGGGGTCGTAAACTGGATTCATGAACGGGTCTTCTTACTTCTAAAATGGGCCGACTCGGGCGCTGCCAAGGATACCATCTCGGAACTCGACCCGCGCGGATCTGGCGGCAGAAATTACCTGGCAGCAGACTTTCCGGGCCAGGGCACAACCGATGCAGCCAACAGCAACAGCATCACGACAAGAGCGGGCATATCACCCCACACACTATAGGGCGTTCTGCCTGCCATGATCTGAAACTCACCGCGCAAAACCGACGCTGCAAATTGCGGCAGCTGGGCTTGAATGTTGCCGTGTTGGTCAACGATGGCGGTTAGCCCGTTATTGGTAGCTCGCAGCAGCCAGCGGCCATTTTCCAGCGCACGAATCCGGGCAATTTGCATATGTTGGTGGGGGCCGATTGACGCACCGAACCAGGTATCGTTAGAAATCGTCAGCAACACTCCGCTGTCAACGGCGTTGCGACGCAGGGATTCCCCGTAGGCAATCTCGTAACAAATGCCCATGGCTGCACTGACCTTAGACTGCATGCCAGGCAACTGCAGAGTCAGGCCCACTTGCTCTCGGCTACCCGGACTGGCGGCAGACATGGGTAAATCAAAAAACGCGATGAGCCCTCGCAGATAGGATTGCAGGGGCACGTAATCCCCAAAGGGCACCAGGTGGTGTTTCGCAAACTGCCCTGCAGCCAAACCAAAGCCCTGGGCGGAATTGAACACCCGATAGCTTTCATCGTCCTGCCACTGCACATCCGGCATACCAATGATGACATTGGTTTGGCTTTGCTGGCCTCGCTGATGCAGCTGGGCAGTCACCTGTGCTGCCTCGCCTCCATACAGCGTCAGGGCAAATTCAGGCCAGATTAAAACGTCTGCATCCCAGTGCTCATCTGACAGGGTCAGGTGTTTGCGCACATGCGCCATACGCTTGGTGCTGTCCCACTTTTCGCCTTGATCAAGATTTCCCTGCACTAAAGCCACGTCGACACGCCCCTGGGGAGAAGTCCACTGGCGATCATCCAGGTAAGCCCCCAGAACCCAAAGCACAATCAGGACCAATAGAACTCCAGCCTTGGCCCCATGGCGGTGGCGGGTATCGGCGGCCCAGGCTAAGGCCACCGAGACGCTGACAACCAACAGGCTTGTCCCTAGTGTGCCGATGACCGGTAAGAAGCCTTGCACAGGCAAACCCAGTACGCCGTGGCCTGCAAAGAGCCACGGAAATCCAGTTAAAAACCACGTCAGCAGCCATTCCATGAGCACCCAGACCGCAACAAAGGCCAATGCCGCGCCCAGCCGGTCCCCACCGCATCGCTCGGCGACAAGGCCGACAAACCACCCGATGGGCCAGCAGAACAACGCCATAAAGGCCACGAATCCGGCCACTAACCCGCCGGCCAGTAACGGCGACGCGCCACCATGATCGTGAATGCTCACGTAAACCCATGAAACCCCGACCGCATATTTGCCGACCCCGTAAAGCCAGGCCAGCCAAGCACCCTGTTGAGGTCGGCGGCAGAGGAGCCAAAAGAAACCGCTAATCGAAAGCACCAGCAGGGGGTAAAAATAAAACGGCGCAAAGGCCAGCGGATACAGGGCCCCGGCGCCAAGAGCAATCAGGCTCAACCACAGCGTGAGAACGCGATTTTGCGTGGCACTGGAAGTCATGTGGCTATCATGTTTCAGTCATTTCGCCGTTTTGGCCTAGTCCCGCCGACTGACTATTTTTGCGGCTGTGGCGCAATCGCTTCCGGCGTATCCACACGCAGCAGGCGCAGGCGTCTTGAATCCGCGTTAAGCACCTCGAAACGCAGAGCGCCAAGCTCTACGGTTTCGCCCAGCTCAGGCACATGACCGAAGGCCTGCAAGACCAGACCGCCAATGGTATCGAACTCTTCATCAGAGAAGCGCTCGCCAAAATATTCGTTGAAGTCCTCGATGGCGGTCATGGCTTTAACGTGAAATGAGCGTGGTTCCAGCTGCTTCACGAAGCTGTCATCGTCGACGTCGTGCTCATCCTCGATTTCACCCACAATCTGCTCCAACACATCTTCAATGGTTACCGCGCCGGAGATTTGACCGTACTCGTCCACTACCAGGGCCATGTGATTGCGGTTGGTACGAAACTCCTGCAGCAGCACATTCAAGCGCTTGCTTTCCGGGATGACCGCTGCCGGGCGAATGCTGTCCTTCATGTTGAAGCGCTGGCCGCCTTCTTGCAGCACCAGGGGCAGCAGATCTTTGGCGTGCAGGATTCCCTTAATGTCCTCCAGGTCGTCGCCAACCACAGGGAAACGCGAGTGCTGGGACGCAATCACCGTGGGCAAGAACTCGGCAGGCTGCTGGTCTTCCTCAACCACTACCAGGGCAGAACGAGGAATCATGATGTCGCGGGCGTGCATGTCGCTAACGTGCAACGCGCCAAAAATCATGTTCAACGCATCCACCTCGATCAGCTGGCGCTGAGCGGCATCCTGCAGCATCTCCAGCAGCTCGGAAACGTTATCGGGCTCCCCAGAGAATAAGTCCCCGATCCATTCGCGCATGGTTCTGCGCTGGGACTTTTCCGCGGCTTCGCGTCCAGCCTCCTGTTGATCACTCATAATGTTCTATTGCCACCATGTGGCTCCATGTCTCAAGCACGTTTTAGGGCCGCCAAGGCTGAATTGCAAGACGATGTTGTACAGCACGCTGGCTTCATCGAGGATCCTCGCCGGGGTCTTGGTACGGATCAGCAATGCCAAGGGACGCCAAAGTCTGAATTTCAATCTGCTCCATGGCCTGGGCATCTGCATCGTTTTCATGGTCATAACCCAACAGGTGCAGGACGCCATGCAGAAACAGGTGGGTTAGATGATCTCCGGGATTCTTGCTCTGCTGCTGGGCCTCGGTCAAGGCTACCGGCCAACACAGGGCCAAATCCCCTAACGGCAGGTCAACTTCGCCGCTGGCGGCAACTGGGGCATGGTTCGCGTCCGAATCAGCCTGCGTAAAACCAAAACTCAGCACGTTAGTGGGCTGGTCTTTGCCCCGGTAGGTGCGGTTAAGCTCCTGGGATTCTGCAGCCGAACACAAACGCAGGCAGATCTCTTGAGAAAGCTTTTGGCTCACCCCATCGGGTAATACCAGAGCCAGCGCGACCAGACACTGCTCCAAGGACGCCTGCAGGGTCGCCGCAAAGCTCTCTTCAAGGTCTGCTGCAGTTTGAATGTCCAGTAGAGGATTCATCGGCATCTCGGAACTGACCAAGCTTTCATCACGAAAGCCGGAAGGTCAGAAGGCTACTGGCCACGCCCTTGGCCTCGACGGTCGTCCTGACCCGCGGATTTGTCTTGAAACGCTGCGTAGGCATCGACGATCTTTTGCACCAGTGGGTGGCGCACCACGTCTTTAGATCCAAAATAGGTGAACTGGATGCCGGAGATCCGCGCCAGGACATCGCGGACATTTATCAGCCCGGATTGTTCGCCGCGGGGCAAGTCAATCTGGGTGATGTCGCCGGTCACCACCGCCGTCGAGCCAAACCCGATCCTGGTGAGGAACATTTTCATCTGCTCCCGCGTGGTGTTTTGTGCCTCGTCGAGGATGATGAACGAGTTATTCAGCGTGCGGCCGCGCATGAAGGCCAGCGGCGCCACTTCAATGATGTTGCGCTCGATGTACTTGTTTACACGCTCTACCCCAAGCATTTCGTATAGCGCATCGTACAAAGGCCGCAAATACGGATCGATTTTTTGCGCCAAATCGCCGGGCAAAAACCCTAATTTTTCGCCAGCCTCCACCGCCGGCCGAACCAGTAAAATACGCGACACTTGCTGGGACTCCAGAGCCTCTACTGCACAGGCCACCGCCAGATAAGTTTTACCGGTGCCCGCAGGGCCAATGCCAAAGTTGATGTCATTTTTGCGAATCGCCTGACAGTAACTTTGCTGATTTTTGCCCCGGGGCTTGATGGATTTTTTCGGCGTGCGGATGACCACACCAGCCTCGCCGTCTGTCTGGGTCTCGGCGCTGCGATCCGCATCACTTTCCACCACCACTGGCACCTCATGCCCGCCCCGCTCCGACAACAGCTCGTCTAGGCCCGCCTGCTGCAAAAACAGATGCACAAAGTCCGGTTCAATTTCGTCACGATCGACGGTTTCCCGGTACAGCTGGTGCAGCAGGGCTTCCGCGGATTGCACCGCGTTGGGGATACCGCTGATTTGGAATTCATTACCCCGGCTGCGAATGCGCACGCCCAGGCGGCTTTCGAGGTGTTTAATGTTCTGATCCACTGGTCCGACTAAGGCTGCCAGACGTCTGGGATCATTGGGTTCAAGACTCACTTTTTTTGCCAGGGTTGCGGTGGCATCGGACATATCTTGCAAGGTTCACCAAATAGGTTGGGTAAGTTGAAAGCCTACTATCGATCCATGGTCGTAATCACGAATTTCGTTGGTCATTTTACGCGGTGATTAGGGCACCAAGTTTCCGCGCAGGGAATTGGGTAATGCTTCAGTGATTTGCACCTGGACAAATTGCCCAATCAGCTGCTCGCCGCCGTGAAAGTTCACGACCCGATTATTCTCCGTTCGCGCCGCCAGCTGGTTAAGGCCTTTTTTGGCCTCGCTCATGACCAGGACCCGCTGGGTTGTGCCCACCATGGCCGCGGATATTTCCTCAGCCTGCTGGCGAATTTTTGCCTGTAGCCGCTGCAGCCAGGCTTTTTTAGTGCTTTCGGGCACCTCATCCGTCAGGCCTGCAGCCGGCGTGCCGGGCCGGGCGCTGTAGATAAAGCTGAACGACGTGTCGAAACCTATTTCGTCGATGAGCGCCATGGTTTGTTCGAATTCCGCTTCGGTTTCACCCGGGAAGCCCACAATAAAATCCGAGGACAAACTGATGTTGGGTCTGACCTGACGCAGCTTGGCAATACGCTCACGATAATCGTCGGCGGTGTGCCCGCGTTTCATCGCCTCTAAAATGCGGTCCGATCCAGACTGCACAGGTAAATGCAGGTGATCCACCAGCGCCGGAATATCCGCGTAGGCCTGAATCAGGTTGTCGGAGAAGTCCATGGGATGAGAAGTGGTAAAGCGTATTCGCTCTACGCCAGCCACGTCGGCAACGTAATAAATGAGCTCAGCGAGGTCTGCGGTATCACCGTCAATCTCGCCTGAATAGGAGTTCACGTTTTGCCCCAGCAGGTGTATCTCTTTAACGTCTCGGGCCGCCAGGCTGCACACTTCATCCAGCACCGAAGCCACGGAACGACTGACTTCTTCGCCGCGGGTATAGGGCACCACGCAAAAACTACAGTATTTGCTGCAGCCCTCCATGATCGAGACAAAGCCAGCGGGGCCGTCGACGCTGGGTTCGGGCAAGCGGTCAAATTTTTCTACCTCAGGGAACGTCACATCGACAACGGGTACTAGCTGCTGCTGTCGGGAGGTCACCATTTCAGGCAGACGGTGTATGGTTTGGGGTCCAAAGACCATGTCAACGCTTGGGGCTCTGCGCATGATGGCGTCACCCTCCTGGCTCGCCACGCAGCCGCCAACGCCAATTACCAAATCTGGGCGCTCTTGTTTGAGCTTTTGCCAGCGCCCCAGCTGATGGAAAACTTTTTCCTGGGCTTTCTCACGAATAGAGCAGGTGTTGAGGAGTAGGACGTCCGCCTCTTCTTCACTGGCAGCAATTTCGTAACCCTGAGCGTCTTTCAGGACGTCGTACATCCGCGCCGAGTCATACTCGTTCATCTGGCAGCCGTGAGTTTTTACGAAGAGCTTTTTCGCCATGCGTTGGTTATATGCTGCAAAAAAAAGGAGCGCAAGTATACGCGATCCTTTGGCAATACCCAGCGCGCCAAAACAGCCATCTGCCAGCGCCTTGAAATCTTAAGCACCATCCCCAACTATCTGGCCTAATCACTGCAAACGACAAGTTATGGCCAGTAAAGACGACGCTCAGCACATGTACCGAATCCTGTTCCAAAATCAGGGACAGATTTACGAGGTATATGCCCGCAACATTTATCAAAGCGAACTTTATGGCTTTGTTGAGATCGAGGACTACACCTTTGGCAGCAAGTCCCAGGTGGTAATTGATCCCAGCGAGGAAAAACTTCGCAACGAATTCGAAGGGGTCCAGCGATCCTTTATTCCCATGCACGCCGTGGTGCGAATCGACGAAGTGGAAAAAGAAGGCGTGGCCAAAATAACCTCATCCGACGGCAGCAGCGTGACCCCCTTCCCCATGCCGGTACCCACAGACCGATAAGCCCTCCAAGCCCTGACAAAAGGCTCTGATGAAAGGCACAAAAGGCTCTGATAAAAGCCACTGATAGTAGGCGCGGATAACGACCACTTTTTACGTTACCCGACCACCTGCCCTAATAATCGTCGATCAGCGGGAACGCGCTCAGCACACTTGGCTCAGCCAGGGGCGTCATGCGCTCCACCAGAGATGGATTTAGCGCTGCCAGATTCGGCGCGCCCAACAGGGCCATGCTAATGCGAATTTCCTGCTCCAATATTTTCAGCGCACGCATCAGCGCCGGATAGCCGCCAGCTGCCATGGCCAGACCCTCGAACCGCCCCATGCCAACAAAGTTCGCTCCCAGGCAAAGACCCTTCACCACGTCCGCGCCGCGCATAAAACCACCGTCTACCACCACGGGCACCCGACCCGCCACCGCCTGAGCCACCTCGGGCAAGGCGTCCACGCAGGCCTTGGTATGATCCAGCTGGCGGCCGCCGTGGTTGGAGACGTAAATCACGTCAACGCCAGCTTCCACACAGCGTTTGGCGTCATCGCCGTGCATGACACCTTTCACCACCAGCGGGATGTCGTGCTTTGCTTTGACGTGTGCAATGGTGTCCCAGGTCATGGTGGCCTGATGGCTAAAATCCCCGCCGGCAGTGGCAGTACGACCGGACTGGGGCACGTAGCCCTTGATCACATCACGCTCGCGGCGGGAGTAGACCTGAGTGTCCGCGGTCAAACAAAACCCGGTGTATCCCGCGGCCATGGCGCGCTCAATGTGATCGTCCATCCAGGCGTTGTCGCCCACCAAATACAGCTGATAGATACGCGGCCCGGGGACGCCTTGGGCCACGGCCTCGTAGTCCGGTGCACAAGCCGAACTGAGAATTTGCAGAATGCCAAACTCTTTGGCTGCTCGAGCCACGCTGGTGCCGCCACCGGCCTCGAAGGCCTGCACCGAGCCAATGGGCGGGAGTACAACAGGAATCCGCATTGGACTGCCTAAGAGTTCTGAAGTGACGTCCACCGCACTGACGTCGTTAAGAATACGGGGCTTAAAAACCCAGGAGTCCACGGCGGCGCGATTACGACGCAGGCTGCTCTCGGTATCGGCAGCGCCGACAAGATAGTCCCACTCCCCGGCTGCGAGGTTTTTTCGTGCCATCTGCACCATTTCGGTAAGGCTGCGAAACTGGGTCTTTGCTGCTGCTTTTTCTTCTACTGACATATCAACTTCTCCCCTTTGTCCGCAAAGTTAGCTGCCTCAAGGCTTGAGGACAAGGTAGACTCTTCGGCTTTGACTTGTTGAGGAGCTGCCATGTCCGGGGTTGTAATTATTGGCGCAGGCCACGCTGCGGGCCAGGCCGCCGCCAGCCTGCGTCAGGCCAAGTTTGCAGGGGAAATCACCATCGTGGGGGACGAGAGCCACATTCCCTATCAACGCCCGCCTCTGTCTAAGGCCTACCTCAAAGGCGACCAGGGCGCGGACAAGGTCTATCTCAGGGCGGCGGCCTTTTACGAGGATCGCAACATCAATTTGAAACTTGGCACCACGGCCACAGCGGTGGACACCGGGGCGAAAACCGTGGTCCTGGATAGCGGTGAGACTCTGTCTTACGAGCATCTGCTAATTAGCACCGGGTCGCGGCCACGCAAGCTAACCATTGACGGCTCGGATCTGCCGGGCATCCACTACCTGCGCACCATGGACGACGTGGATGGCTTGCGCGACGGTATGCGCGAAGGCGCTAACCTGGTCATTGTCGGCGGTGGTTACATTGGCTTGGAAGTGGCAGCGGTTGGCCGCGAGCTGGGACTGAACGTTCACGTGCTGGAAATGGAAGAACGAATCCTGCAGCGAGTGACGACACCTGAAATGTCCGCCTATTACCACCAGCTGCACGAAGGCCGGGGTGTGCATATCCACACCAACACTGGCGTGACCGGCTTTGCCGGCGACGGCAAGGTGCAGGAGGTCATCTGCGGCGAGCGGCGTTTTGCCGCAGATATCGTCATCGTCGGCATCGGTATTATTCCCAACACTGAGCTGGCGCAGGCCGCGGGCATCCATTGCAACAACGGCATTGTCGTGGACGATCACTGCCGCACCTCGGCGCCAGACGTTTACGCGGCAGGCGACTGCACCAACCACCCCAATCCCTTATTGGATCGGCGGCTGCGCCTGGAGTCGGTTCCTAACGCCATGGATCAGGCCCGGGTCAGCACAGCGAATATGTTAGGGGAGGACAAAACCTATGCGGCGATACCCTGGTTTTGGTCTGATCAGTACGAACTCAAGCTGCAAATGGTGGGTTTTTCTGCTGATGGTGATACCCAGGTGCTGCGAGGGGATATGGACGCCAACCAATTCGCCGTGTTCTATCTGAAAGATGGCAAGGTCGTGGCAGCAGACGCGGTAAACAGCCCCAAGGAGTTCATGCTGTGCAAGCAGTTGGTAGGCAAGACCGCGGACCCGGCGTTATTGGCAGATCCGCAAGCCGATCTCAAAGCTCTGCTAGCCTAAGACCAAGGAAATCGCTGAACCTTTGCTGGGTTAAAGCCCCAGCACCTGTTTGGCGATGATGTTGTGCTGCACTTCCGAGGTACCGCCAGCGATGGTGTAACCACGGTGGTGGTAGCGCCCAGAGGCCACAAACTCCGCCCAGGGCGGCGTTACTGGCTCGGCTCCGGTATTGGACGAATCCTGAGGCAAGGCAAGATAATCCACCAGGCGGAACAGCAGCTCATCTTGAGCCTGCACTAATTCACTGCCCTTGAGCTTTAACATACTGGGCTCAGCGCCAATCTGCGCTCCGCTGTCCGCTTGGGTCAAAATACGCAAACTGGTGGCCTCCAGCGCCTGCAGCCGAATTTCCAGCTCGCTGATTTCGCCCTGCACGCTCTCTGGCAACACCACGCCCCTGGCGGCCTGTTCTGCCACGGCTTCTTTCACGACACCAAGCACCCGTTTGTTTTCCGCTACTCGAGAAACCATCAAGCGCTCATCACCCAGCAGACTTTTGGCCACAGTCCAGCCCCTGTCCTCATCGCCTAAGCGCTGAGCTATAGGCACCCGAACGTCCTCGAAAAAAACCTGATTCCAAAGTCGCTTACCGTTGAACGCATATAAAGGCTCTACGGCCACCCCGGGAGACGTGATATCAAAGAGCAAAAAACTGATGCCTTTTTGTTGCTGCACGTCTGGGTTGGTCCGCACCAGACAGAAAATCCAGTCCGCCATCTCGGCACCAGACGTCCAGATCTTCGAGCCGTTGACCACATAGTCATCGCCGTCTTTTTCTGCTCGGGTCCGCACGCTGGCGAGATCAGAGCCCGCTTGGGGTTCTGAGTATCCCTGACAAAACCACATATCCGCATTCAGAATTTTTGGCAGCCAATCCGCCTGTTGCTCGGCGGTGCCAAACTTGATGATGGCAGGCCCGACCATGTTAAAGCCGAAGCCAGACAGGGCTGGGGCATGAGCCGCCCGACAGGCCACATCAAAAATGTGTCGCCGCACCAAATTCCAACCCGTGCCGCCGTGCTCCACAGGCCAGGCCGGTGCCGCCCAGCCTTTGGCGTTGAGGGTGCGAGTCCATTGGGTGAGTTCTTTCTTGGAGACGCTAGCGCCACGTTTGACCTTGGCAGCAACCTCCGGCGGCAGGTTGCGCGCTAAAAATGTTTCTACTTCTTCCTTGAAAACCCGTTGCTCTGGTGTCAAATCAAAACGCATCGATGCTCCCCATTAACTAAAACCCGCCCCGTGGTGGCCAAGTATCCCTGCATGGCCCAGATCCAGGCAAGATCCTGCCTTGCCTAGCGACCTTGGTAGACCGGCTCCCGTTTTTCTAAGAATGCGGCGACACCCTCCTTGGAATCCTCGGTCCCCCGCAGCCGGGTAATCTGCTCTATCGCCCAGCGCCCGGTGTCGCGCCAATCCGGTTCCGTGGTGCGGCGCAATCCAGCCTTCAACGCCTGCACCGCCAAGGGCGGG
>CAZWQK010000032.1:0-10536 GCA_964635835.1 uncultured Pseudomonadales bacterium | reverse complement strand
GGATCGATACGGTTGGCAGCCAAAGTTCCTGCCGGATCAGGTGTTTGTGGAGTACCTTGCTGAGCAAGAACGGCAGCTCGCCGCCATCATGGCGGACCTGGGATTAATCAAACAATGAGCTTTCATCTGGTTGCGGGAGCCCTTTTCGCCTTGGCGCTGACCTACCTTTGGTTAGCCGCCGAGATCGTACTGGATCCCTGGAGTGCCTTGGATGCCGTGAACTCCAGAACCCTGCCGCAGATTTACGGCTTGATGCTCTGTGGTGCCGTCGGCGCGCTGTGGATACGACGCGGGCGGCGCTAAGCATCCAGCGGCGACCAAAGGAGCTCGGACAGCCCCAGCCCCAAGTTCTTTCGCCTGGGCTTATTGACCGGCCTTAGCGCGCTGATCCTCGGGTTTATTCTGGCCCTGCCCTGGTTGAACCTTTGGGTGGCGCTGGTAGGGCTGTTATTTGGCTTACTTTGGATGATGGGCGAGCGCCGCTGGCGGGCTTTGCTGTTGGCATCCCTTGGCCTGCCAGCCGCTGGATTTCTCTTGGTTGAGCAACTCCTGCAGATGAGCTTACCCATCAGCTGATGCTCAACGATATTTTGATTGGCATTGCCACGGCGCTAACGCTCTCCAACATCTTGTGGGTGGCCTTTGGCTGCCTGGCAGGCACCCTGATCGGCATGATGCCCGGTCTTGGCCCGATTACCGCGATCGCCTTAATGATCCCGGTCTCCTATTCTCTCGATCCCGCCGGCGGTCTTATCATGATGGCCGGTGTCTACTACGGGGCGGTATTCGGAGGTTCAACGTCGTCGATCCTGATCAACGCCCCCGGGGTAGCAAGCACCGTCGCGACCAGCTTTGACGGCTATCCCATGGCTCGAAGTGGTCAGGCGGGCAAAGCGCTTGCCATTGCTGCCTATGCATCATTTTTTGGCGGCACCGTAGGCGCATTGATTTTACTGGTGTTTGCATCCTCTCTGGCTTCCATTGCAGTGCACATCCAGAGCGCTGAGTACGCTGCACTGATTCTGTTTGCCATGACCTGTGTAGTGGTTTTCGCCCAATCGTCTGAACGATTGCCTAGCCTCATCACCCTGCTGCTTGGGCTTATGCTGGGCACCGTGGGTACGGACCAGCTTGGCAGCGTTCAACGATTTACCCTCGGCAGCCTGCATCTGTCTGACGGCATTCCATTTGTCTTAGTGGTCATGGCCACCTTTGCGTTAGCAGAGGCTTTCCGCCTGGCCATGCACTCAACGGTGCCACCCTGCAATACATTCTCCATGCGCGATTTGCTGATTCCCGTGAGCCTTGTGCGCCGATTACTGCCAGTGGCCAGCAGGAGTTCGGTTTTAGGATTTTTGTGGGTGTGCTGCCCGGGGCCGGCGCGACCTTAGCCAGTTTTTTCGCCTACGATTTGGAAAAACGTCTGGGCGATGGTTCCCGGGAAGCCGGCGTCGCCGCCCCTGAATCTGCTAACAACGCAGCCTCTACCGGATCTTTCGTACCTTTGCTTAGCCTGGGCGTTCCCGGATCCGGCACTTCTGCTGTGCTGTTAAGGGTCATGCTGGCTTACGGATTGCAGCCCGGCCCTGGCTTGGTATCAGATCAACCGGAAATCTTTTGGGGCGTGATCGTCTCTATGTACCTCGGCAACGCATTCCTGCTCGCCCTGAACCTGCCCTTAATTCCTTACATTGCCCGCTTGGTGAATCTGCCAACCCAGGTCCTTATTCCACTCGTCATTACGTTTTCCCTGCTGGGTGTACTGCTAACCACGTTCAGCACGTTTGATCTTGGCTTAATGCTGCTGTTGGCTTTGGGGGCGACGGTCCTGCGCTCTCAGGGCTTTCCACTAGCACCTTTACTGCTCGGGTTCATACTCAGGGGTCTGTTCGAAGAAAATTTGCGCCGCGCTTTATTGCTTAGCGATGGCCAGTGGCAGTACTTGCTCGAGCGGCCCCTGACCCTGGGGCTGCTCTGCGTCAATCTTGCAATCTGTCTAATACCACTATGGAATCGAAGAGAGGCATGACATACCATGCAGGCCTGTTTTGAGGAACTGAGGGTTCGGGATGAGACGACCGTTTGGGAGAGGAAGAGCCGAGGAAGACAGCGAAGCGATCAATCTGACGCCGATGTTGGACGTTGTTTTTATCATGCTGATCTTCTTTATCGTGACCGCTACTTTCGTCAAAGAAGTGGGCTTGGACGTGAACCAGCCTGAGGACGATAAGCCGAAAACTGTGGATCCGAACAAGAAGAGCATTGTTGTGCGAATTACCAATCGGGATCGCATCGTCATTGCCAGCAGAGACGTGGATCGACGCTCGGTACGCGCCAACATCGAGCGCCTGCACGCGGAGAACCCTGAGGCACCGGTAATCATTCAACCGCACCCGGATTCCACCACCGACGTGATGATCCACATCATGGACTCAGCGCGCCAGGCAGGGGTTTATAACGTATCGCTGGCTCAGCAAAACTAGACAAAATCAGCCGTGCAGGGCACATGCTCTGCACGCTCACGTTCCCGGCGCGGGACAGCGTCCAACAAGGTACCCCGCCCTTCCTGGTCTGGCATCGCTCCAGCAGCCTGCTTTTTCTACGCCAGCTTTGCCTTCCATGATTGACCTGCGCAGCGATACCCTTACCCAGCCAAGCGACGCCATGCGCCAAGCCATGTTTGCTGCGCCGGTGGGCGACGATGTTTACGCAGAAGACCCCACCGTTAACGCCCTGGAAAATTACGTGGCCGATCTGCTGGATAAAGAAGCTGCCCTGCTTGCTCCCAGTGGTACCCAGTCCAACCTGCTGGCACTGTTTGCCCACTGTAATCGCGGCGACGAGTACATTGTGGGCGATG
The DNA here is from genome assembly GCA_964635835.1 of uncultured Pseudomonadales bacterium. Lineage (GTDB taxonomy): Bacteria > Pseudomonadota > Gammaproteobacteria > Pseudomonadales > Azotimanducaceae > UBA4421. Next base: position 7,676 of record CAZWQK010000032.1, on the reverse strand, counting down.
CTGCGCACACGTTTCGCTACGAGGGTGGCGGCGCGGCTATTTTGGGCAGCATCCCCCCGCAAACCGTGCCAATGGCCATGGATGGCACCCTGGCTCTGGACGCCATCGAAGCGGCAATAAAACCCGCCGATGTTCACTTCGCGCGCAGCCGCTTGATTTGTCTTGAAAATACTCACGCAGGGGAGCCTTTGCCTTTGGGTTATGCCGAGGCTGTTGCCGGGCTCAGTGAACGTTATGGCTTGGCCATGCATCTGGATGGCGCACGCTTATTCAATGCCGCACTGGCGCAAAACCGCAGCCCCGGGGCCCTGGCCGCGCCATTTGATTCGGTTTCAGTTTGCCTATCGAAAGGTTTAGGTGCACCGGTGGGCTCGGTGCTGGCAGGTTCACAAGCTCTGATTGATGAGGCTCGGCGCTGGCGCAAGGTTCTTGGCGGCGGCATGCGACAGGCAGGGATCATTGCCGCAGCGGGATTACACGCCCTTGAGCATCATCGTGAGGATCTGGCACGGGACCATGAGAAAGCCGAGCGAATTGCCCTGACGATTACTGAGTATTTTGGTCAGGGTGCCGTGCGGTGGGCGACGAATATGGTGCATCTGCAGCTGGCTGAGGATGTCTACGAGTCACTGGCAGAACACTTGGACGACTCGGGTATTCGCGTGGGTCGGCCCCGTTGGGTGCTGCATCGCGATGTCTCAGAGGAGCACGTAGATCAAATCTGCAATGCGCTGCAGAGTTTTGTTCCGGGCTAAGCCCGGGTTAGATCAGAAACACCAAGCCGACGATGGCACCCGTAATCAGGTTCACCAATGTGCCACACAGCACTGACTTTGGCGCAATGCTGAGGAATTCTGTCTTGCGTTCCGGCACCAGAATGGTCAGTCCGCCGAGCAAAATCCCAAGACTGCCGATATTGGCAAAGCCGCACAGGGCGTACAGCATGATTAACTGGGACTGGGCTGAAAAAGCCTCGCTCATGGCGGCGAATTCGACGTAGGCGATAATCTCGTTCAACACCACCTTGGTACCCAGCAGCGAACCCGCGTCACCGGCTTCCGCCCATGGGATACCAATGAGCCAGGCTAGGGGTGCAAACACCGCGCCCAGCAGGGATTGGATGGTTAGCGTGTCATCACCACCGGCCAGGCCCGCAAGAATCATATTGCCTAGCGCCACAAAACTGATCAGCACCAACAGCATGGCGCCGACGTTTACCGCCATGGCAAGACCGTCTTGTGTTCCTCGAGTCAGGGCATCCATGCTGGAGCTGTACTGAAGCTCAATTTTCGTTGCTGAATCAGAGATGTGCTGTGTCTCTGGCACAAACAGACGCGACAAGTAGAGTGCGCCAACGGCGTTAATCATCGACGCGCCGACGATGTGCCCCACCACGTCTTCCATGACTGGATCCAACAGCGCCGCGAATAAAATCATCACTGACCCGGCCACCGTCGACATACCCAGAGACATGACGGTAAAGAACTCGGATCGTGTCAGTTGGTTCAAGTAGGCGCGAATCACCAGGGGCGTCTCAATCATGCCCAGGAATAAACTCGCGGCACCGGCGGTTGCCACGGCCCCGCGAATGTGGAACGTGCGCTGCAGGGCCCAGCTCAGGCCCTGCACGATGGTAGGCAGCACCCGCCAATGCCACAGCAAAGCGACAACGACGGAGAACACGGTGACCTGAGGCAGCACCCGAAACGCGAACAGGTATGGCGATTGAGCTACGGAATCTACCGGGAAATCGCCGCCACCCAAATATCCGAAAAGAAACGTGGTGCCTGCAGTGCTGGCTTCACCAATCGCGTTAACGAAGCCATTGATACCGACCAGCAGTGCGCCTAGCCAAGAAGAGTGCAAAAACAGAGCGGCCAGCACCCCCTGCACCAGCAAGCCAACGATAATGACTCGCCAAGAAACGATGGAACGATCCTCGCTGCAGAGCCAAGCCAAAACCAGTAATACGCCGATCCCAAAAATTGCCTGCATCTGAGAGGTCAGTCCTGAATTAAAAAGAGGGTTATGACGTGATCACCAGCAATGCGCCAATGACCAAGGCCAGATTCTAGCGCTTTGTTGGCGGCATGCTCACCGTCATAGCAAATCCGGAACTCTTGGTTTTTCCAGTCCAGCGTGATGCCAGCTTCCTGAAAGCCAATATATTTGCCGACCAGGGGATAAATCGCTTTGTAGCCCGCCTCCTTGGCGGCAAACATAACGGCTGGGGCTTGGCTTGGCAGCGCTGACAGCGCCGCGATTTCTTCGGGGCGAAACAAGCTTTGATGGAGCTTCGGAGTTACTCGAGCAGTTAGCTCCACGTCGACGCCAACGCTGGTCCAATGTGTCGAAACCGCGGCGAGCGCCCATTGTTGACTATGGCTAATGCTGCCGCAGAGCCCGGGTCCCCAGACGGGTTCCCGCCCACGCTGCAGAACGGGACCCCGAGGAAGTCCCAGCATGGATTGGGCCAGGTGCGCGCTGTGACGGCCGCAGACGAAATCGATTCGTCGCTTTTCGCCCAGCTTTGCGGCCAAAGGCACCTCGGCTGCCATTAGCTCCGCGTCTGGGTTCTCTTTCGACGTTAGCGCCAAGGCCGTGGCCGGTATTGTCGGCCACCTCAGCGCCTGTTCATCGTAGGCTAGTGGATCACAGTACCAGTGCACACGCGCCTCCTGTGCTCGTTAGGATGAAGTTCCGGATGCTCAGCTCCATCGAGATCGCGGCAAGAGTAATTGCCTGCCAAGGATTTGGATAGTAGCGCCAATGGCCAAGGATCAGTATCCTGCGCCGCGTTTCAGCCTAGGCGCCTAGCGTCTGCTTCACAGTAATAGGATAAGAACTCGCAATGGCCAATGTCATTTTGCTCAATGGTTGTTCCAGTGCAGGCAAAACCACACTTGCGTTAACCCTGCAAAATCTTCTGCCAGAGCCCTACCAGCATGTGGCCCTGGATCACTTTCGAGACGGTATGCCCGGGCGGGTGCGCGGCTTAAATTCCCCAGAGGGTGACCCGGGAGCTGCTGGTTTGAACGTGGTCCCTGGCAAGGTCGATGACCAGTGGGTTACTCATATTCGATTTGGTGACTACGGTGAGCGGGTGTTGGCGGCCATGCGGCGTACTGTCGCAACCCTTACCGAGTTGGGTTGCAACGTCATTGTCGATGATCTGTTGTTCAAACCAGCGTATCTGGAAGACTATCTTCAGGTTTTGGATGCCGACCGGACCTGGCTTATCGGCGTGAAATGCAGTCTCGACGTGGTCAAAGCCCGCGAAGCGCAAAGACCCGGTCGTTTCCCGGGCACCGCGATTTCTCACTTCGAACAGGTCCACGCCCACGGCGCAAGCTACGATTTGGAAGTGGATACCAGCAACGCCCAACCCTCCGACGCAGCCCAAGCCATCGTCGAACGCCTAACGCAACCCCCACAGGCTTTCAAAGCGCTCACCGCTCAGAAGTCTTCGGCCTGATACGGGCTGAGTATCGTTAGCGCGGCAGTTCGAGCCGATATATGGCCGCCTGACGCATGCCATCTTCACGTTCATGGCTAACGTAGGCAACTGTGGCGGAATCTTTAGCAAAGGTAATTGCCTCGCGCTGACCGGCGAGGGGCATGTCCACCCGTTGTCCAGGCTGGTCCAAACGCTGACGATTGAACACATACGCATGCTCCAGGGTTGTAACCAAAAGCCGATCACCACTCAGGGTCATCCCCGTCGGCATTCCCAGGTAAGCCCAAAATTGACCATAGAGATCTGCTTGATTCGCCGCGGGTCGGGTAAATCCCGTTAGCGCCGCAAGCCGTTGCGCCATCAGTTCCCCGCCTGCTTGATTGGCACTTGCAGCGGCCATGGATAAGGGCAATCGGTAAAGCTCTGGTGGCTGGGTGCGCTTGCTTAAAATCAACAGCTCCCCGCGCTTCATATCTACGGCGACGGCTTCCGCGTCTCTTGGCCCTTCGGGGTAGGTAAAGTGTTGGGTGAATAATGGCGACAGGCGCTCTTGGGTACCGATTTGCGCAAGATCCGGTTCCGGGATCACCGAATAAGACACGGAGCTGCGAGTGGCAAAGTTGTCGCCAATATCCGCCACTAGCAAATAGCCTTTGTCCTGCCACTGAAAACTGGCCATGGCCTCCCAGTCCACGGGCTTCGGCATGTCAATCAGCCAACTGCCTAAATGCTGCCCTTGGGGTGTTAGCGCAAAGATTTCAGGACCGCTGCCGCTATCGTTGATAGACCACAATATTTGTGAACTTTGCTGGCTACTGGCCAGACCACTGGATTCATTGAGACGAAGCGCCTGGATGTTGCCCATCCACTGCACTGTAGCGGCCACTGCTGGGCCGAGCTCGCTGGGAGCAGAAGAACTCAGGGCCAACGGTGCGATGCTAATGAGGCCAGCGACACTCAGCCTAAGTAGTGCAGGTTTGATCCGACTCATTATCGCCACGATTCGATCCTTCTTAGAAAGCCCGCTGCCCGGATCACCGGGCAGCGCAACCGTATTGGAAGCTTTCAATGATACCATCGCGGTCAACGTTTACAGACGCATGCTTTCATGACAAAGGAACAAACTGCCATAGCGCATCTGACACAGCTTTTGGGAAACAGTCAGAACACCGTATTTTTTACCGGTGCGGGCATTAGCACAGAATCCGGAATTCCAGACTTTCGCAGCCCGGGCACCGGTTTGTGGAACAAGATCAAACCGATCCAGTTCCAAGACTATGTATCGTCTGAGTCAGCTCGTCAGGAGTCTTGGAGTCGAAAATTCTCCAGCGACGTAATGGGACAAGCCAAACCCAATGCCGGGCACAGGGCGATTGCAAAGTGGCTGAATCTGCGCGGTTGCGGCGGGGTCATCACCCAGAACGTGGACAACCTGCACCAGGATTCAGGATTGGCCGACGACCAGGTTGTCGAACTCCACGGGAATGCCACCTACGCCACCTGCCTTGCCTGTTCCGCTCGCTACGAACTCCCCACTCTGAAACAGCAGTTCGAGGAAACCGGCACCGTCGCCCCCTGCAGTCGCTGTCATGGCCTGATCAAAACCGCCACCATTTCATTCGGCCAGAGCATGCCTGAGGCAGAAATGGCGCGGGCCCAGCAAATGGTAGATACCTGCGACTTAATGATCGTTCTTGGCTCGTCGTTAACGGTTTATCCCGCGGCGGGTTTTCCTCAATACGCAAAACAGCGTGGAGCCGAGCTAGCCATCGTCAATAACGAACCCACAGACCAAGATCCGCTGGCCGACGTGGTGATCCACGAACCCATCGGCCAGGTGATGACCGACGTGCTGGCCGCTTTGACGCACTGAACCATGAGCCACCGCCAGCAAGCCACAGCGGTTGACGAAAAAATTGCTCGGGTCCTGCGAAGCCAAATCCGGGCAGCGGCCCCAGCCTGGCGGTCCGACGAAATCGGTGACTTCGAATTTCTCAGCGGCGGCTATAGCAACGCCAACTACGTGTTTTGTCGGGACGCCCAAGGGGTCCAAGAACGGTATGTTTTGCGCGTCCCTAAGCGCACCCAACCCTATGTGAATCGCCAGGCCGAGGCGCGGTGGTACCAACAGCTGCCCTCCTCTGTTGGTATTCAGCCAGCGTTCTTGGACGTTCAAACCGGCATTATGATTTCACCCTTTGTGGAGGGTGTTTTGTTAATCGATGCCCATGACGTTAGCGTGGCAGAGCTGATGAGCTATCTGAAACGCCTGCACCACGCGCTGCCGGCAACGTCGCGCCGCTACCATGTGCCATCGCTCCTGCCTGATTTCGTGGGCAGCGACCAGCCTCCGGGTGCTGACGCTGTGCCTGATTTTGTGGCGACCACAGAAAATCCAGAAATGTCTGATGCAGCAGGGCTTCTGCCCAGTTGCCACAATGACCTAAACGCTTGGAATGTGTTGGTGACCGCCCAGGGCTGGATCACACTGGACTGGGAATTTGCCGGTGCCAACGACCCATTATTTGATTTGGTCAGCCTGCACCAGGGGCTTGAGCTGGACGATTCCCTGCTGCCTGAGATGGCTGAGGTGCTCACCCCCCGGCTGGAGCTGCCTCGCCTCAACAGGGCTTTGCATCACTTTTGGCTCAGAGAGTGGGCATGGGCGACATTTCAACATCGGTCTGGCAATCGGCGACCCGAGGTAGCGGCCCAAATTGATGTGGCCGCGGGCAAGCTGCTTCGACCAGTGCGCTTTTAGACCTTAGCTGAGAGGCTATTTTCAACCTGCTCAATGCTGACCAAGGCACTCTGCAGGCGACTCGGTCCTAGGCCAGAGCAAATGCTGAAGTCACAATTGCGCTGAGCTAATTCCTGTCGATACCAGCCCATCAGACGCGGTCTGTCCGACGGGTTTTCCCGCATGGCATCCGGCTCCCAGGGCAAATCCGGCTCACACAACAGGTAGTAACGGGGAATCTGCTTGGCCCATGCCCGCTGAAATGCGAGCGGGGCTGGACCGTATTTTTCCTGCCACCAAATCAGTAGGGTCAGCGCGTCGGTATCCAGAATGCAGTGTTTACCGACAGGCAAAGACGCCTCTAATTGCTGTTGCAGCTAGAGCAGATTCAGCAGGTCTGACGGTTGGTAGCGATACACTCCCGCGGCCTGACGGGCACTAAAATACCCCCGAGCCAGTTCGGGAAACTGCGGCCAACCCAGGTGCTTGCTTAGCTCAAGACTCAGCGTGGTTTTGCCTGAAGACTCGGGACCGGTAACAACAAAAATCATGGAGTCTGCAGCCTCTGACGCCAGCTTAGCCAGCCCCAAACGGCCATCAGCAGATAAATCCCATACAGCCCTGCGTAAAAAAAGAGTCCCGGGGCACCGTCCAGTCCCTTGATGACATAGAGCGCAATTTGCACCACGTCGATAAAAAACCAAGCGATCCAGCTGCTCAGATACTTACGCGCGCTCATCCACATAGCCACAAAGCTGGCTACCGTGGTCAGACTGTCGGCATAAGCCAAATCTGCTGACGAAAATCTCTCGAAGACGTAGCCCATGACCCCACTGCCGACAAGGCTGATGACCACTAAAACGATGGCGGTGCCCGCACCTATGGGTTGGGGTAACAATTCACTTTGGCCCTGGCGAAGCTGTTTTGCACCGTAGAGCCAGTAGTACCAGCCATAGGCGTTCATCAGCACGTAGTAAAGGTTTAACAGAACGTCGGCATAGAGCAGCGCCCGGCCGACGACGATGGTTGTCACCAGGGCGTAGAGCATGCCTAGGGGAAACGTTAGGACGCTCTCGCGAATTAACAACCAAACGCAGAGCAAGCCGCTGATGAAGCCGGTGATTTCCAGCCAGTTGCCGAGCAAGAACGTCACGATAAAACCCGTAGTGGTAAAGAAAGGAAGCTTGACGCCGTGGCATGCCAGGTGCAACCCGAACCTGATTTGCTAGCGCCTTTTACTCGCTAGTGAGTGCAGAAAGACTCAGCTCTTCGAATGTCCGCTACATCTGCGGACTAACCGTTAAAGCCCGCCAGGTAGGTCCTATAGCGCTTACAGCGCCTCCCAGCGGTTGTTACGCAAGATGCTGAAAGACATCGCCTGCTGGTCGTAGGGCACCAGCGTCATTGGGCCAGAGCAATCCGCCCCGGCGGTGTTGCGAATTGAGACCATGCCCATTTGTGCAGCCGACACCGGATAAT
>CAZWQK010000031.1:0-10542 GCA_964635835.1 uncultured Pseudomonadales bacterium | reverse complement strand
GTTAAGTGGGTAGAGCCGAAACCACATGTGGGTCGGGCTTCAGCCCGACGGGGGAATGTCGGGTTAAAACCCGACCTACGACGATGATGCATGTGGGGAGTCTGAATAGTTTTAGGTTTTGCCGTTACCGCATGAAGGGACCGGATCACGGGCCCCAAAAGGGTCGTTCGCTTACCAACCTAAGGGTCCACGGCTACTGGGCAACAGCCACTGCGAAGCCGATGATTGCCGGCCACGATACTTTTCATGCCCAGCCCCGAGTCACGAATCACCATGAAGCAATGGATCCAAACCGCATTGGACAGCTGCCTGCCCGGTTACTGTTTGCTCTGCGAGAGCGGCTTTGACCCGGCCCAACCGGCGCCAGCGGATCATTTGTGCAGCTATTGTCGTCTGGCCCTGCCGTTGAACCTGCATGCCTGTTACCACTGCGCGCTGCCGCTTTACGCTGGAACAACACATCCAGAGCCACCACATCCAGAGCCAACACATCCAGAGCCAACACATCCAGAGCCAACACAACTTTTGGTCTGTGGTTCCTGCATCAGCAAGCCCCTGGCCCAGCGAACCTTTGCACCCCTGATTCATGAGGGTGCAGGTGCCTATTTACTGCACCGGCTAAAATTTAACGCAGGCGAAGCCGAGGGCCGCACCCTTGCCGCCATTATGCTGGCGCAAATTCGCCCCTACATTGCCGACAGCCCGCCAGACCTTTTACTACCGGTGCCTTTGGACTATTGGTCCTTGGTGAAACGCGGTTTTAACCAAAGCTCGCTGCTCGCTACCGCCCTTGGCTCGGCTCTGAGCATTCCCGTTGTTGAAAATCTCGTTACCCGCCGCCGAGGTCCAGCCCAGCGCACCCTCAGCCGGGCCCAGCGCCAGCAGTTGGCGGGGCACCGCTTCCTCTGGCGCGGTGCCGGAAAACCGCTGCTGCAAAATCAGCGCGTAGCGATTATTGACCACCGGCGCTACCGCTCGGCAACTGATTCATCTACTTAAACGGCATGGGGCCAGCAACATAGAAGTCTGGTGCGCTACACGAGCCGAGGCACCGCAACACTGAAAACAGATATCCGCCAGCCTTAGCTGTTACAGTGCGTTCATGTCAGCTTCAGCGGAAACCACAGTACAGCCCTACCACGGCCTGACTCCTGACGCGGTACTGGATGCGGTAGAAGCCGCAGGGTTTACCCCAACCGGCGGTTTGAATGCCCTGAACAGCTACGAAAACCGCGTTTACCAGATAGCACTGGAGGACGGATCTTTCGTCATCACCAAGTTCTATCGCCCAGGGCGCTGGTCCGATGAAGCCATTGAAGAAGAGCACGCCTTTACCCAAGGCCTGGCCGAAGCGGAGCTGTCAGTGGTGCCGCCTGTGCAGATTCAGGGCCAAAGCGTCTTTCACCATAACGGCTTTCGGTTCGCTGTTTTCCCCAGGCAGGGCGGGCACCCGCCGAACCTAGAAAACGAACACGATCTGGAGGTGCTCGCACGCTCTATCGCGCGAATACATGCCTTTGGGGCGGCAAGACCCTTTACGCACCGGGTATCTCTAACCGTGCAGCGACTGGGCTGGCAGAGCAGAGAGTTTTTGCTCGACAACAATTTTTTGCCCCTGGAAATGGAGGAGGCCTATCGCTCCACCACCGAGCAGCTGTTGACGAAAATCCAGCCTCTGATGGCGGACACCGAACTCACGGCAATTCACGGCGATTGCCACATGGGCAATATTCTGTGGCGCGACGATACCCCTCACTTTGTTGACTTTGACGACTGCATGCGCGGCCCTCCCATACAGGATCTGTGGATGCTACTGAGTGGTGAGCGGGCCAATCAAACGCTTCAGCTCAATCTTATTCTGGATGCTTATCGGGACTTCTGTGACTTTGATCTGTCGACCCTGAACTTAATCGAGCCGTTGCGCACCCTGCGAATCATGCATCACGCGGCATGGATCGCCAGGCGCTGGCAGGACCCGGCTTTCCCCATGGCCTTTCCCACTTTTGACTCGGTAAATTATTGGTCCAATCACGTCCTTGCCCTGCGCGAGCAGCTGGCCATGCTGGATGAGCCGGCTCTGGTGTACATGCGCTAGTGCTACTACTTCGCAGGCTCGTTTTGCCAAAACTCGTGGCGGTTGCGGTCTAGTCGGGGGCGTTATAGGTCTATATTTACTTTTGAGTTTTTGTGGTTTTCGTCTGAATTTTTATCTACCGGGTGCAGCGCGGTTGCCTCACCTGCAAAACGGCGGAACCCAAAGACAGCGACAGTAAAAATTTGGTTAATAACGTGGCAGAAAGGAGACTATCGTGGCAGATACACAACCCATCGCCGCCGTCCAGGAGCAAACGAACTTCGATGTATTGATCATTGGTGCTGGTATTTCCGGCATCGGCGAGGCCTATCACCTGCAGCAGCAATGCCCTAACAAAAGCTACTGCATTTTGGAAATGAAGGACACCTTCGGAGGCACCTGGGAAACTCACAAATATCCGGGCATACGCTCAGATTCCGACCTCTATACCTTCGGCTACCGATTTAAACCCTGGACCGGTGTGCCCATCGCCAGCGCTGAGGCCATTTTGGAGTACATGGGCGAGGTCATCGAAGAAAATGCCATCGACCAACATATCCGCTATGGACACCGGATTACCCGCTGTAGCTGGTCTAGCGACGCAAACCAGTGGGTCGTGCAGGCTACCCGCACAGCCGATGGCGCCGAGTTGACGTTTACCTGCAATTTCCTGTGGATGTGCCAGGGTTATTACGATCATGAAAACCCCAACATACCCAACTGGGCTGGTATGGATCGTTACCAGGGACAGCTGGTTCATGCCCAGCTTTGGGACCCTGATACCGATTACTCGGGCAAAAAAGTTCTGGTCATCGGCTCTGGCGCCACCGCCGCCACGGTGATTCCAGAATTTGCGAAACAGGGCGAGCACGTCACCATGCTGCAGCGCTCGCCCACCTATTTCTTTTGCAGTGAAAACCGCAACGAACTGGCGGACCGGCTGCGGAAAATTGGTATTGATGAGCCCACCATTCACCGCGTCGTGCGAGCGCAAATTCTTTACGACCAGGACGTACTCACCGAGCGCTGTAAGACCGAACCCGACGCGGTGTTCGAGGAGCTTAAGGGCTTGATTCGTCGCTACGCCGGGGAGGATTTCGCGTTCGAGCCTCACTTTACGCCGCGCTACCGACCCTGGCAGCAACGCCTGGCCTTTTGTCCCGATGGCGATGTTTTTCAGGCGGCAGCGGCTGGCAAACTGACGGTTGTCACCGACACCATTGATACCTTTACCGAAACCGGTGTGCGCACTACGTCCGGTGAAGAGCTGGAGGCGGACCTCATCTGCGTCTGCACGGGTTTCCATCTTGCCGTCATGGGCAATATCCCCTTTGACGTGGACGGCCAGGCTGTGGACTGGCACGACACGGTTAACTATCGCGGCATGATGTTTACCGGCGTGCCCAACCTTGCCTGGGTCTTTGGCTACTTCCGAGCAAGCTGGACACTGCGGGTAGACCTGTTGGGTGATTTCGTTTGCGGCCTGTTAAATCACATGGACGATATCGGCGCCCGCCGGGTAGAGGTGGCGCTGCGCGACGAGGATGCCGGCATGGATATTTTACCTTGGATCGAAGAAGACAATTTCAACCCCAGCTACCTGATGCGGGACATCGACAAGATGCCTCAGCGAGGAGCCAAACCCGAATGGCGTCACAACCAGGACTACAGGGTGGAAAAGGATGAAATTCCGGCCACGGACCTGGAGGCACCGGAATTCGTTTACGACGGGATTCGCGCGACAGAGCCCCCGAAGCAGGCAAAGTCTGCTTGATCCGCTGACTTTTGGGGAGTCGCCCAAGAGCAGCGAGGCTCTTCGAAAGAAGCTTTAGAAAAAGAAGCTCTAGAAAAAGAAACGCTAGAAAGAGAGGCTCTGGGGAAATGAGGATTTAGGAAAAAAATCCTGAAACGTTGAGCTAGGCAATCCCTAGCTCATCTCGATTGCGCCAAATGTTCGCATACTGCTTCAGCAAATAAGGCTGCTCTGCCGCTGGCAGTGAAGCCACCTCCCCCATAAGAGCACGTACGGACGGGTTATTGGCCAAGTCCTGAATGTCATGTCCTTCCAGCGCCGCCTTGGCGTATCGATGCGTAGGGTATAAGCGCGTGTTCGCTACGATACTTCGATCGAGCTGAGCCGCTAAATCGTCCAAGCTGGCGGCTTGGGTTATAGGCTCGCCAAAACTCAGTCGCACCCTGCCTTTGTGACCCATCAGCCCTTGCACCATGCTTTCCAAATCTTCCTGTGGAGATTTTTTGTAGCTACCGGACAGATCAATGGTAGCTAACTCGTGAGCCTTGCTCGGTCCACAGGGATCCAGCTCGTAGGACACAGCCACTGGCACTATTGGCGCTACCCGCAGCAGCAGCTCCAGCGGGTCCTGATCTGCGCTCTTATCGCGATAGGCCAACAACAGCATTTTTAGCAGGGCTGGATCCGTACGATCAAAACCGTCTTTGGCCCTGCCCTGCCGCTGGGCGATCCAGACCGATATGCCTTGCTGCAGGGATTGCTGCATGTAGCGGCTGGTTCGGGCAAGCGCCTGATACTGGGCCCTTGCACCCTCGACATTACGCTGCACCACAAAGCTCTTGTTCAAACGCATAAGATCCGCGGCCAGGGTGTTGCTCAACAGGTTGTCTCCCACCGCCATGCGACAGGTGTCGTGTCCGGCATCCTGCAGCAGATAATTGAGCAGGCTCGAGTCCATCAGGATGTCGCGATGGTTGGAGATAAACAGATAATTCTCGTTGGGGCTCAGCCCATCCAAACCGCTCACCGACAACCGATCAATGGAGCGCTGGATGACGCTTTCAAACAGACCCGCAATGACTTTTTGACAGTCGCGAATGGACTGGAGCTTGCGCGTTTTCAGGCGCAAGGTCGTCTGAGTTAGCCATCGCCCCAGCGCCCGATTGCTCAACCAATCAGGCATCACCAACTGACTGGCTGCTTGAGCAAGCTCCTCAGACGCCACCAAGCGAGCCAACACCCCCGGCACTTCGTGATCGTAATAAGGGCGTATTGCGTCGAATTCAGACATGATTTTTCTCGGTAACGTCCTGCTCGCAGGTGGTCAAAACGGTGGCACGGACATGGCTTTATGTATGGCGCTAATGCAGATCCAAATGCCCATTAGCAACAACAGCATAAAGACCCCTCGCTTCAGCGTCTGCTCTGACACAACCGGCGGGAACCTGCGGCCTAGCCACGCCCCCAGTATGACGGCTGGGGCGCCTAATCCCGCATATAGTAATACCGATGGCGTTAGACTGCCGTCGAAAAATACAATCACCGTGCGAACCCCGGTGGTCAAAAAGAAGTAGCTCAAAAGCGTCGCTCGAATAACAGCCAGGGCCAGAGGCTGGCTGTAGGCGAACCACCCAAGCAATGGACCGCTAGCCGAGAAGAGACCGCCCAACACGCCCCCAATAACCCCCATGGACCAGGTCAATGGTGCACCAGATTCTTGTTGCCAGCTTTGCGGACGAATGCTCATGGACAGGCCGCCAACGGTAATGAAAACGCCGAGACAAAGCTCCAGCAGCCATAAAGCACTGTCGTTAAGGTAAACCATCAGCCAGTAGCCCAGCAGCAGCCCGGGCAAAATCCCCAAGCCCAGCCAAGATAGCAACCCACGGTGAATATGCTGGCTGCTGCCTCGCAATGACAATCCAGCGTTCAACATGCTGAGGAAGCTCACCATGGCGGCCAGGGTCGGAATATCCAGCAATCGCAGGCCGCCAATTATCGCCACGGCAATCATGCCCAACGCAAATCCGGCAACGGCCTGAACGTAGCTGCCGAATAAAAGCACCAGCAGGATGATAAGCAGGGGAAGGTCAAGCATAGCCTCAGTCTGCCACACTCCATCGACTCAGTTGGACTGAGTTCGACTGAGTTGTCTCAGGAAAAACCCGCGCCTTACGTTCTGGCTAAATCAGCGATCTGTTAGTGTGTACGGTCACGCACAAGGAATCGGCTCATGGATTTAGCCCTCAACCACAAAGTTGCCCTGGTCACCGGCAGTCATCGAGGCACCGGTCAGATTATTGCCAAAACACTAATCCAAGAAGGCGCTCACGTGTTGGTGCACGGTATGACCCAGGAACAGGCCGAAGCGTCGGTAGCGGAACTTGGCAGCGGCACTGCGGTTTGGGGGGACATTGTTACCGGTGACGGCACCCAGGGGCTGCTTGCCCAATGCCAGGATTTTGCCGTGTCGATTTTAATTAACAACTTCGGTGCCGCTGATGGGGGCAACTGGCAGACCCAGGACGAGGCGGCATGGCTGCTTGCCTATCAAAAGAATGTGCTGTCCGCCCAGCGTTTGATTGCGGCCATGCTGCCCAGCATGACGCTCCTGCCATGGGCCAGAATCATCAACCTGGGCACCGTCGGCTCCACCGCCCCTAATGCCCGCATGCCCGCCTATTACGCCGCCAAGGGCGCCCTTGCCAATATGACGGTTGGTCTGGCCAAGGAAGTTGCCGGCAGTAACATCCGGGTTAATCTTGTATCTCCGGGCATGATTCTCACCCCGGAAGTTGAGGCCAACTACATGCGCATGGCGGCGCAAAAGAACTGGGGAGATACCTGGGAGGAAGTAGAAGCCCAGATCGCTAAAGACATTCCCATCAGACGCATCAGCCGACGCGAGGAAGTTGCCGGCTTAGTCGCTTTTTTGTGCAGCCCCATCGCCGACGCCATCCACGGGCAGAACATTCGTATGGACGGCGGTCAGCTGGGGATCGTGGACTAATGGAACGACAGCCAATCAATCACTTGTCGTTGCGCATGGCTGGCGTGGTCCTGATCCTGGCCGTGCTGTTTATCCTTGACCTGAACCAAGACGATGCGACGAATCAGCTGTGGCTGCCGTTGTTACTGGCCGCCGGCGCTTACCTGATGACGTTATCCGGTATGGCCGTGGCAATCGCCATAGGCACCCTGGCGATTCTCCATGCCGATCCGGATTCTGGATTCTGGGTATCCGCCAGCGCCTATCCCTTGCTGGTACTGATCAGCGGTTCATACATTGGCTGGGTTTTGCTGCAACGCTTCCGCCAGCGCATTAAGGATACCCACGAAGAGCGCTGGGCGCACCGACAGCGCGAACCAGACGAATGAAAAACAAGGGCATCCTCTTTGACTTTGACGGCACCCTTGTGCCGAACCTGGACCTCGCCTCCATGCGCAGCCAGATCGCGGCTATGGCCAAAGCCGCCGGCGTGCCAGACCAAGTTTATGATGGTCTATACATTGTCGAAATCATTGACGCGTCCCATGCTTGGTTAGCGGCGCAGGCAGCGCCGGGAGCAACGGATCCAGAAACCTACGCCGCCGCCAGTCACCAACGAATCAGCGATATTGAGCTGGAGGCGGCAGCGCAAACTGCGCTGTTCGGTCAGGCTCGGCAGGTGCTAAAGCAGCTGCGCCAAGCGGGCTATCAACTCGGGATCGTGACGCGAAATTGCCGGGAGGCCGTACTCACCATGTTTCCAGATATGGCCGAATACATTGATGCCTTGCACGCCAGAGACGACGTGCAGTTTCTGAAACCGGACCCCCGTCATCTGCGCGCCAACCTCCAGGCTTTGAGTGTAGAGGCATCCAACGCCATCATGGTAGGCGACGGTGCCCTGGATATGCAGGCCGGTCGTGAATTAAATATGCAGTGTCTTGGCGTGCTTACCGGCAGCAATGATGCCCATGCACTGACCGCCGCAGGGGCTGATCGGGTTCTGAAGGATTACCGGGAACTCGTTGGCCTGCTAACCTGATTCGAGTCGCACCCGAGCCGTTCGATTTTGTCGCCAGGAAATACCATGAACCCAATCGTTACGCAGCTGCTGCGTTACCCAGTGAAGAGCATGGGTGGTCACCCGATGCCTGCCGTGTCGCTAACCGCAAAAGGCATTCCCGGCGACCGGGCTTGGGCGCTGAAAGACGAAGAGCGCGGAGGCATCAAGGGCGGCAAGCGCTTTCCTCAGCTGCTGGACATGCAGGCTAGCTTTGTCCATGAACCTACAGCCGAAACTGTGTCTCCCGAAGTCTCCATCACCCTCCGCGGCGGTGCTACGGTATCCACCTCAGACCCCCAGATAAACAGCATCCTAAGCGATGCCGTAAATTCGCCGGTGAGCATTTGGCCACTGCTGCCCGAGGACAAGTTGGAGCACTATCGGCGGCCCGAGATGGCGCCGGGCACCGATCCCGAGGCTTACTTTCGTGAGGTCTTCGCGCGGGCGCCGGATGAACCGCTGCCAGATCTTTCCGTGTTCCCGGAGGAGCTTTTCATTTACGAATCCTCGCCAGGCACCTATTTCGATGCTTTCCCCATTTTGCTCATGAGCCAGGCGAGCCTGGATTATTTTCAGCAAGCCATGGTCGCCCAAAACCAGACCTGCCAATTTGATCTGCGCAGATTTCGTCCCAACGTGCTGGTCGAAACCGAAGAAACCGGCTTTCCAGAGAATGCCTGGGTAGGCAGGCGCGGTAAGCTAGGCGAGTCCATCATCAAGGTTGAGACCGTCTGTCCGCGCTGTGTAATGACTACTCATGGGTTTAAGGATTTGCCCAAAGATCCGACAATCATGCGGCACCTCGTCAAAGACAACGGCGGGAATCTGGGCGTCTATCTCAGCATTGAGCAGCCCGGCAACGTCTCTATAGGCGATACGCTAGATTGGCTGGATTGATCCCTGCGCAAACCGAATAGGTCGGGCTCGTAGGTCGGGCTCGTAGGTCGGGCTTTAGCCCGACAACGACACGTCGGCCTGAAGGCCGACCCACGGGAGGTGATGCCTGTAGGTCGGGCCTGTAGGTCGGGCCTGTAGGTCGGGCTTTAGCCCGACGAAGACGCGTCGGCCTGAAGGCCGACCTACGAGGGTGATGCAGATAGGCCGACCTACGGGAATGATGCGCCTAGGTCGATCAGTTACTACCGGTTGGCACCTCATTAAAGGACATGCCCTTGTCCATACGCGGCTCTTGCGGCATACCCAACACTCGCTCGGCGATAATGTTCGCCATGATCTCGTCGGTGCCGCCGGCAATCCGGCCACCCGGCGCTCCCATGTAGGTTAGCTGCAGCAGGCCGGCTTCTTTGGACAGGTTTTCGTCCCAAATCGCGCCGCTCATTTCCAGCAGGTCCATGCAGTAGGAGGCCATTTCTTGCGTCTTGGGCGCACCCACCAGCTTGCCGATGGAGTTCTCGGGTCCAGGGACTTCACCACGGGACATAGCGGTCATGGAGCGATAGCCGGTAAAGCGCAATCCTGATTCCTGCACATACCAGTTGGCTAGCTTGGCCCGAACCGCGCTGTCCTCGATGGCTGGCTTATCATCGATCATCACCTCGCTGGCGATTCGATAGGCAACGCCTACATTAACCCCACCTCTGCCACCGCCAATTGCCGCCCGCTCGTTCATTAGCGTTGTCAAGGCTACCTGCCAACCCTGACCCACTTCACCCAGGCGCTGGCTATCCGGAATGCGCACGTCAGTGAAGTAGACCTCATTGAAGTTAGCGCCGCCGGTCAGCTGCTTTATGGGCTTGATTTCTACGCCCGGCGACTTCATGTCGAGGAAGAAATAGCTCAGGCCTTTGTGCTTGGGCACATTCGGATCGGTGCGCACCACCAAGATCCCGTAGTCCGAAAAATGCGCGCCGGAGGTCCATATTTTTTGGCCGTTGATAACCCAATCATCACCGTCCCGTTCGGCTTTGGTTCGCAGAGCCGCAAGGTCAGATCCGCCAGCCGGTTCTGAAAACAGCTGGCACCAAATTTCTTCACCGCTGGCGAGCTTGGGCAAAAAGCGCTCGTGATGCTCAGGCTTGCCCCAGGTCATTAGGGTTGGAGCCACCATGCCCTGCCCGATCACGAAGATACCGCCCGGGATGTTGTATTTCGCTTCTTCCTGATTCCAGATCACCTGTTCAATTGCTGTCGCCTCGCGGCCTCCGTACTTTTTCTCCCAGCGAATGCAGGCCCAGCCCGCATCATACTTGCGCTTCTGCCAAAATTTGGCAGCCGCAACATCATTCAGCCCAGCCAACTCTTCTTGGCTGGGCACATTCGCTTTCAGCCATGCCGCGGCTTCGGCACGGAACGCCGCTTCTTCTGCTGTGTCGTTAAAGTCCATGGTTTTTCCTCAATAAAATTCTGTTTGCTGAACCGTCTAGCGCTGACGCTAGGCAGCGTTATTTTGCTCGTAGGCGGTGATTAAACGATCCTGCCAGTATCCTTCACTGCCAACGTTGACCCCCAACAGCTTCGCTCTTCGGTAATAAAACTGGCAGTCAAACTCCCAAGTGAACCCCATCCCGCCGTGGGTTTGTACGTTCTCCTCTGCAGCAAAAACCGCTGCTTGAATTGCGCCTACCCGGGCGGTGGCAGCGGCTAACGGCAATTCAGCGCTGTCCGTATTCAATGCCCAAGCCCCGTAATAACAGTTGCTCCGC
>CAZWQK010000030.1:0-10634 GCA_964635835.1 uncultured Pseudomonadales bacterium | reverse complement strand
CCCAGGCTGGCTAAATTGGACGGCGGCTGTTCCAGCACCCAGTTAAGTTGGGGTAGCGCGATGAGCAGGCCGCCAATACTCACCAAGGTGCGCACTGCTGGAGAATCGAGCCGACCAAGCCCCGCCAGGTAGCCTTGCAAACCGGCGCAGATCAGCCAAACGCCAACGATGGCCTCCGCAAACACCTGAGCAGAGGCATACCAAGGCCCCTGCAAGATGAAGGCGACGTCCAGCACAAAAATAAAGGGAATGATGTAGATCACACTGCCTAGGCGCATGGCCGCGAAACCGGTTTTGAGGGCATTCGCCTCGGCAATGGAGGCCGCTGCATAAGCACCCAAGGCAACTGGCGGCGTGATGTAGGAGAGCATGGCCCAATAAAGGATAAACAGGTGCACACTCAGCGCATCCAGATTCTGGCTGACCAAGGCTGGCGCCAACACCACCGCCAAGAAGATATAAGCCGCGGTCACCGTCATCCCAATACCCAGCACGAAACTGGTGAGCGCACCCATTAACAGCAGCAGCCCGATGTCCTCGCCTGCCATGCTCAGCAGGTCATTCACCAGGGTGCCACTGAGCCCCGTCAGTGAGAGGGAACCAACGATTAACCCCACCCCGGCGAGCACAACCACCAGTTCGATCAGCAGCTTACCTACGCTGTAGAAGAGGTCTACGAGCCCTTGCAAATCCAATCGGTGCTTGGGCGAAAATTGATTCAGCACCAGCAGTGCTGCGGTTGCATAGTAGGGGGCAATGGACTCCTGCTGAAGGAAGATCAGCAGGAAAATCAGCAGCGCAAAGGCGCCCAGGTAAAACCAACCCTCGGCAATCGTTTTGCCCAATGCGGGGATATCTTCCTCGGCGAGGCCAACCACATTCTCGCGCCCGGCGTAGGCGTCAATCTGCAGATACAGACTGGCGAAATACAAAAACGCTGGCAGTGCTGCGGCGGCGGCCACGTCGATATAGGCGATATCCAGAAGCGTGGCCATGACGAATGCAGTAGAGCCCATGATCGGCGGCAAAAGCACACCACCAGTGGATGCACAGGCCTCAACACCTCCGGCAACCTCCCGGGCCATGCCGGACTTACGCATAGCGGGAATCGTCAGCTGCCCTGTCGTCAGCACATTGGTGACCACGCTGCCGCTCATTGAGCCCATCAAACCGCTGGAGACAATGGCAACCTTGGCGGGGCCACCTCGCTGGCGACCCAGAATTGCAAAAGCCAGGTTTAAGAAGAATTGACCTCCGCCGGTAAATTGCAGCACCACGCCGAACACCACAAAGCCAATGACCAGGTCTGCAAAGGCGCGAAAAGGCAAACCAAAGACACTTTCAATGGACAGCAGGTGATAGGACGCAGTTTCAGCCCAAGATGATGGCAACCCACTTAAGGGGCCAGGCATGAATTCGGTTACCACGGGTAAAACGGAAAACGCGCCGGCAATAATGCACAGTGGCCATCCAGCCGCACGACGCAGGGCCTCCAGCAACATCAGCCACAGCGCCAGCGCTCCATAGGTCGCGTACTCGGGTGCGGCAAACTCCCAGGCCTCGTCCAGCGCCTGTTCCGCGGTGACAAAAAAACCGACCAGAATGGCAACAAACACAATTGCTAAGGGCCAATCAATCCAAGCCCTGCGCGGATAAGTGATGAAAGCCCAGGGCGCCAGTAACCCAAGCAGGGCGTAAAAGTACTGGGTTTCGATTCCCACCAAGGCGCTGAGCCATTGCTGGCCGCCGAACAGACGCAGAGTGTCCATGGCAAGGAGCAGGGCTAAGGCCGCCGTGCCGGCTACCAAATTACGAATCATCGGATTAGGCGCTGGATTCACGAGGCTTAGTTCGCCTCACGCCAGATGGGGTCAAAGCCCGCGGCCTCAAGCGCTTGAGCCCGGCGATTCATCCAAGCCTGCGTGAAGTCATCGGGATCTGCCGCCAGCTGGGCCTGCCACGCCGCGGCCAAAACGTCTTGTCGTTGTATCAGGCGCTGATTGTGCGCGTCGGCCTCGTCGCTCCACACGCCTATGGATTTAAAGTAGCGCACGGCCCCTTCGTGAAAAGGTACCACCCACATAAAGTTCTGGCGCTCCATAGCCCAGCCGATGCTGCCCGGATCGGCGTTTTTGTATTCGTCATAATGGATGTGTACGACCTTTGCCAGATCGTGGACGGTTTGCTCGTCTTGGTCGGCTAGGGTAATCAAGATCGGGTATGGGTAGGTGGCACCCTCGTGAGGGTTTTCTTCAGAAATTGCGGCTCCGCGGGTTGCCACGTGTTTTTGCATAAAGGGCACTACGGCATCCATGCGCTCCCAGCAGCCGTCGTCATCATGAGGCGCAGGAGGCCAAAAAATCCCGCGCGGCGAGGCCTCTAGCTTCCGTGTCGGGCCAGATACTGTGGTGGCATAGGCGGCATCCGCTTGACCGTTCACAACGCCGGTCCACATGGCGCTGTAACCAGGATAATCCACACGCTCAACGTCATCCCAGGTCAAACCACCACAGGCCAGAAACGCCTCGGTATTGACGTTCAGAGCGGGTGCGCCGCGAACATAAGGCACCCGCTTACCGCGCAGGTCTGCGTAGGTCTTGATGCCCAAATCATTGGCAACGCCCAGGGCCTGATTGCTGTCACCATGGGCCGCCATGACAATGCGCAGAGGCATTGGCCCCCAGGTTTTGCCCGCAAATTGGAATACGCCCTCTTGACCGAAGTAGGTAGCCACCCCGTTCGCGGAAAACTGTACTCGCCCACGCTGGAGCGGCAACAACCGTGAAACATCATTCTTCCCGGGCAAAACCCGCAGGTTGACGTTGTAGTTGTCTTTCAACACCTTGCCGATAGCCACTGCTTGGTTGTAACCCGTGGTGCCCAGGTTGTAGGCACTCCAGGACATCGTTCTTGGAAAGTTAGGCTTGAAGGCCTCATCACTGGCCTGGGCGGTGGCGCCCGGCATCCCTCCGAGGAGCAGTGCAATCAGCGCCAACAGGTCAACACCAGCGGTTTTCCCGACTCCAAACGCGTATCGAAACATCCAATCCTCACGATTATTTTATTGGCCCTCTCAACCTTCCGAGGACTGGCGCGACCCGCAATGTATGGGGTGTCACCCACCGGGTCAAGAGACCCCTGCAGTTGTCGCGCGCCCTAAGATTCTTCGACCACGCACCCTTGGCGCTTCAACTTTGGGTGAACTGAGCAATACTCACCGCCCCACTCACCGCCCCACTCACCGCCACTGTGCTAAACAAGGGGAGCCACCATGACAGACGCCACGGCCATCGTTCACGCACCCGCCAGTGCTATTGAAGGCACCAGCGGTCAGGGTGTGATCCCTTGGTATAACGGCACACGTTTCGCGAATAATAGCGACATTGTCGTGGTGTCCATCAACTACCGCTTAGGCGCCTTGGGCTTCGCCGACCTCACCCACCTGGGCGACGAATTTGCCACCTCCAGCATCAACGGCACTCTGGATCAGATTGCTGCCCTGCAATGGGTTCAAGACAACATCGCCGCCTTTGGTGGTGATCCAAACCGCGTCACCATTGCCGGAGAATCCGCCGGCGGATTTAGCGTGGCCAAGCTCATGGCCTTAGAGACTGTGGGGGTAGACGACATCCTCGGGGCTCAGAACGCCACGCTTGCCCACTTCGCCCGAGGCGCTGGCAAGAAAAACGCCCTGGGCGCAACGCACTCTCTCGAGATTCCTTTTGCCTTTGACAATCTGGATCAACCCGGTATTGATCTGTTTATCGGACCGGGTCCGCTACCGCAAAAACTCGCCACACCATGCACAAAGCCTGGAGCAACTTCATCAAAACCGGCAACCCTGGCTGGCCTCGCTACGATACAGCGAGCCGAAAAACCATTATGTTCAATGACACAAGCGAGCTTGTTGAGGATCTTCGCGGGGCGGAGCGAGAAGCCTGGTATGACCTTCGCTAGTCAGCCTAGATCAGAAACTCTCCAGCGTTCAGGTCGATGGCGTGACGAGCGTGGCGGCGGGCCATGGTGGTAAACATCGTGTCCCCCCGCTCAGTGCGCTGCACCAGCATGGAAGCCACCACCGTCACGGCGAAACCCGCAAAGGCTCCGCGACGATACCCCAGCCAGCAATCTTCCCAGGAAAAGTTCGGCACGCCTGCTGCCACTAAGCCGTCGTAGTAATCGCGCACCAGAGTTTGTTCCACCCCCTGCCGCACCTCGGGTTCCAGCCCCGCCCCAATAAAGTAAGCCGCATCGTTCATGGGCGGGCCCAGGGTAATGCTCTGCCAGTCAACGGCAGTCACGGCCAAACCCGAGTCCGTTTCCTGAATCATTAGATTGTCCAGGCGGTAATCCACATGAACTAGAGAGAACACCTCAGGAAATTCAGCGTTCAAAGGTGAATGTTCGGCGTCGCCCACCCGTTTGATAATGTCAACTTCATCCGCCTGCAGGTTGGGCCCGTAGCGGTCAACAAAGCCCGGCAGGGTTTGTCGATACAGCGCCATGGTATCCATGTCCTTAACTTTATCGGCGTCACGCAGCCACTTCAGCTGGTGCAGGCTTGCATCGCACCAAGCAGGGGCCTGCAGCCCCACCAGTTCCCCAAGGGCGGCACTGGCCACTGCTGGTGAGCAACCCGCCAGCTGATCCCCTTGCTGGGCCGGGCCGAGATCTTCCAGCAGCAGGAAAAATTCCGGGCCATCGCCCAGAATCTCAGCGTAATAACAGCGCGGCGTGCGGATGCTGACCCGGCTTTGCAGCTCTTGGTAAAAGCGCACCTCACGCAGGAAGTTGAGCAGCGCCACACCGGTTTGGCGGCTGCTTGTATCGTCTGAGGGATACTTGCCTATCACCGACTTGGGTAGATTTCCCGGATCCGCGAAAGTAAAGGTATAGCGCACACACTTGCCAATTTGCCCCGTACCCACTCTGGCGGCGGTAAAACCACTGATCGAACCCGTTAGACCTGCCTGGGCAAAACAGTCATTAAACCATTGTGCGGTGATGGAGTCCTCTGTGGGAATATCAAGCACGATTGTGTCCTCCTGGCAGCTTTACTGGGTAAACGATTCGGGTTGCGGGGCCGCCATGAGCTTCCACCGAAGTTGCCTGAGCCCCACAGCGGCGACCGTCGCCATAACTCCGACCAGCAGCAGCAATCTGGCAGCCCACCGAGCACTTTTTCTTTGCACCCTTATCTCCCCGGTCCTTGTCCTCTCCCTTGCTTGGAGCATGCCATGGGGCGTTTGGGAAGTCAGTGGATCAATACCGGAAAACGCCGCTAGGAGACGAAGCCGCCCATGGCCGTGGCGAGACCTGTCACAAGACTTTTCAACGCTCCCGCGACAAGAACAAAGTCTGCATCGTGCTTGGCCAGTGGGTCATCTTCGGGTACTTCCTGGACGTCCTCCTGCCCGAGCAGCCGCAGCTTGCGCAGCACCAGTTCTTCGTCAATCACCAGGCCGCAAACTTGATCAAAAATCAGCCCCAATCGATCCACCTTGAGGCCATCAGTCACATGCCTGCGCACGCTGGCGTCACCCAAGTCAAAGTCTAGCCAATTCACCGAAGCGCGAGAGTCGGCAGGATCGCGCATACGACACTCCCGCCCAAGCCGAAACTGGTCGCTGGAGCCGCCCATAAACAGCTTGCCGATAAATTCTTGGGGCGGTGTTTTAAACGCCATGGGCGCATATTGAAAGGTCACCATGGCGCGCTTGAGAGCGTCCATAAAGTAATCGGCTACACTTGCCGAGGCACTGCCAACAATCAGCACGCCGTCTTGGGGCAACATAATGGCCTGCACCCGATCCGACTTGAGCAACGCCTGGGGCAGAAGTTCGGAGTACACCTCATCTTTCAGATCACGTTTCTCGATGCGATTAGGCTCGGTTTGGGTACGCTGCTTAAAAGCCTCAATACGCTGAGCCAGAGCTTCCTGCACCGCCGCCGGCGGCAATACACGCGTTTGAATTCGCAGCTGCAGCAGGTCCGCACCGGCAACGCGCCGGCACAGCAGTCCGCCGGCATCCGCCAACGGAGCCTCGAAGCCACCACTGCGTTCGCTAAACGCCCCACAGGGTTTAAAGGCTGCATTTTCCAGCACTTGAGACAGTGCCTGCTCGGAGTCCGGCCACGGACTGAAGATACGGTAAAGTCGGACGTTGCGAAAGAAACGGTTCACTCGGGCTCCCTGCAAATGTGAGTCGCGTCTTGACCGCGACGGTGTGAGAATGCTGAGCGCAGGATACGTGAGCAAACATTTGGCCGTCCAAGGGTTTCGTCTTGTCTGGCTAATCAAACGCAAAAATATCGCCCGCAGCGACCGCACAGCAAGAGGAGCAATCATGAGGGCCTTGTACTACCAACCCAGCTGCGGCATTGCCGGTGACATGCATCTTGCGGCGCTGATCAACCTCGGTGTACCCGAGACCTACCTGATGGATTTGCTGGGCAAGCTACCGCTTCGGGACGAGTTTTCGCTGGCCTTTGTGCCTGCAAGCAAAATGGGCATCTCAGGCCTTCAGACTCAAATCCACATTAACGATCAAACCGACCACCGGCATCACAGCACCATCGTAAAAATGATCGAGGACGCCAAACTTCCTGCTGCGGTAACCCAGCGAGCATTAGGCATGTTTGACCTGATCGCTCAGGCCGAGGGCAAAATTCACAACGTGCCACCAGCCAGGGTACATTTTCATGAAGTCGGCGCCATGGACTCCATTATCGATATTGTTGGCGCTGCAGCAGCCATTGAGTACTTTGAGCCAGACATCGTGCTCTGCGATGCCGTGGAGTTGGGCAGCGGTTTCGTGAACTGTGCCCACGGGCGCCTGCCGGTGCCAGCACCGGCCACCCAGGAAATTCTGCGCGGGATTCCATGCCGCTACGGCACTCTGGATGGCGAGGCCACTACTCCTACCGGGGCGGCTATTTTGTCTCAGGCCGTAACTACCTTTCTGCCCACTGGCACCTTCGCGCCGGATGCGGTGGGCTATGGCGTGGGCAAGAGAGACTTTGCGATTCCCAATATACTGCGGGTGGCCCTGGGCACCTACGAACCAGCCCAGCGGGATTTGCTTGTCACGCCCCTGGAACAGCGCTTTGCGGATCTTGAAACCGGTCACTACAAGATTGAGGCCAATATTGACGACATGTCACCGGAGGCCTTTGCGCCGCTCATGGACACGCTGTTCAGTGCCGGCGCCATCGATGTCTGCACCCAAGCCATCATGATGAAAAAGCAGCGACCGGCTCAGTGCGTTACCGCCTTGTGCCCGGACAGTCGCCTCGAGGCGGTCACCGATGCCCTGCTTAACGCCTCCACCAGTATCGGCTTGCGCATTCTGCCTTTCGCCAAGCGCGTATTGCCCCGACAACAGCGCACTGTTGCAACATCACTGGGAGATGTGTCGGTGAAAGTCATTGCTCGGCCCAACGGCCAGACAACCTTTAAAGTCGAGCACGAGGACATTCTGCGGGTGGCCGCAGAACATCAATTGGATTACCTGCGCGCCGAGCGCCAGCTTCGAGAAGACATCGAACGCTCGCTAGGCCACGGCTCCTGAATCAAACAAGGCGTTTATCTCGGCCTCACTCAAGCCTATCTCGGCCAAAATTTCGCGGCTGTCATTACCCGGCACCGCGACAGGACCGGGCATTTCCGGCTGAGTTCGGGAAAATCTGGGCGCTGGCGCCGCCTGCAGCACGCCATTGGCTTCAACTAACGTCTGGCGTTCGGTGTTGTGAGGGTGCTGCGCCGCCTCCTCTAACGTCAGGATTGGCGCATAGCAAATATCCGTCCCCAACATAATCTCGTCCCACTCATCACGCGTTTTGCCGGCCATAACCCCAGCAAATTTTTCTTTCAAAGCAGGCCAATCCTGGCGACTCATTTGACGGGGCAGATCGGTGTCATCAGCAAGACCGGTTTTTTCAAGCAACAACGAATAAAACTGCGGCTCGATAGACCCAATCGAGACAAATTTGCCGTCCTTCGTTTCATAGGTGCCATAAAAGTGAGCGCCGCCATCAAGCAAATTACTGCCCCGCTGATGATGCCAAACCCCCTGACCCATGAGCCCGAAAATTGAGTTCATTAGCAGCGCTGAGCCATCGGTCATGGCCGCATCGATTACCTGACCCTGACCCGATTGGCCCCGCTCAAATAACGCGGCCATGATCCCAAAGGCCAGCATCATGCCGCCACCGCCAAAATCGCCAACCAGATTCAACGGCGGCGTAGGCTTGTCGCCAGGCTCGCCGATACCGTGCAGCACACCAGACAGAGAAATGTAGTTGATGTCGTGACCTGCGGCGTGGGCCATAGAACCGTATTGCCCCCAACCGGTCATGCGTCCGTAGACCAGCCTTGGGTTCCGTTCAAGACACACATCCGGACCGAGCCCAAGGCGCTCGGTCACACCGGGACGGAAACCTTCCAGCAGTACGTCAGCGCTCTCCACCAACTTCAGCACGGTTTCAACGCCGGCCTCGCTCTTCAAATCCACGGCGATACTCTTCCGGCCTCGGGCCAGCACGTCGTACTTATTGGCGTCTTTCCCCTTGGACGCTGAGCGGTCCACTCGTATGAGCTCAGCCCCCATATCCGCAAGCATCATGCCGCAAAAGGGTCCAGGGCCAATGCCTTGAAGCTCGACTACCCGCAATCCTTTCAATGGTCCCATGGTTCTCCCCCTGCTTGTGCTTGATGTCGTTGTTGTCTGAGCGGGATTGTAGAGCCCGGCTACCCCGGGCGCAAAATAGCCGACCTTAGCCTTAGCCAGAGTACGACCAAGGCTGGCAGCCCGGATCTTTTTATCACGGCTCTTTTTTATCAGAACTCTTGGCAAGACAAGGTTTGGCTCCGTATGATTCCTGCCCTGAAATACAAGAATAAGGAGAGGATTTATGGTTGATCTTGAGGAGCTCAAGGGCAAATTTCTCAACACCGAGTTTGCCAGCCGAGTTCTGCAAATCGCGGCCGCGGACTTAACAGCCGCCGCCAAAGCATCCGGCGAGGGCCGTCCGGAGTTCGTTGATGCTTCACACGACGACTTTCAAGCCACGCCAGCCTACCTGTGCAGTATTTCTTCCGGGCGTTATCTGCCAGTGGATTTCCCGTCTTTGGGCGGTATTCCTATGGACGGCGGCAAAGCTATCGAGCGCTTCGCGCCGGTGCGGGCAGACCAGCCCCTTACCGCAAAGGCGCATCTGCACGACATCTACGACAAGAAAGGACGCTCGGGCCGAATGATTTTTATCGTCGTGCGCACCGAGTTGTTCGATGCAGCCGACACCCATCTAGCCAACATTGATTCCAGACTAGTGGTAAGGGAGAAACCAGACTCATGAGCATTAGCACCATTCACGACGTTGAATTCGGCACAGAGCTGCCGATTTTTGAACCCGACACCTCCTTAACAAACGTTGGGCTTTTCGCCCGCGCCGTTGGCTGGGGCGGCCCGCGCTTTGAAAGCCATGAGGGTGCTCGCAAACAGGGGTTTCCTGGGGCACTGGTGCCGGGAATCATGGGCATGGGTTTTCTCACCAGCGCCATTCACGAATGGGCACCGGTGTGCCAGGTTGAGCATGTGGACACGGTGTTTCGGGCACCCATGCTTGCGGATACCCCTGCCATCATCAGCGCCGTGGTCACCGATATCGACGAGGACGAAGGCATTGTTGAACTGGACATGACGGTGAAAAACACCAAGGACGAAACCCGGGTTTTCGGCACCGCGCGAGTACGGCTACCCACTGCGTAGCTTGCCAGGCAGCTGGCTCGGTAATTAGCTGGGTACAACAGCGGGTTGAGTTCGAAGCGGGCAAGTTACTGCTGCTGGTAGCTCGACAAGGCTAGTTCAGTACCGACCTTCGGCGTGGCATCTTCGTCATTTTCTGCCATGGGGCTTCTTCAGCAGCCCCATGGCCAGCCACTGCTCACCCTCTTCAATGACACCCACCTGCACCGCCTCATCCCAAAAGTTTGCTGGTCGGTGCTGGATCATCAGCGAAACATATGCGTGCCGCCGCACACGGTCAGCGCTTGGCCCGTGACATAGGCACTGGCATCAGAGGCTGCAAATACTGCGATGCCCTTAAAATCCTCAGCCTCACCAAACCGGCGCAAGGGCGTTTGTTCCGTGACCCGAGCCGCCGCTTCGGGATTATCCCAAAGGGCCTTGGCAAAATCGGTGCGGATCAAACCCGGGCAAAGTGCGTTCACGCGAATCCCTTTAGGCCCCCACTCCATAGCCAGATTCCGCACCAGGGCGATGTCCGCCATTTTTGAAATATTGTAGGTGCCAAGGGTTTCCGATGGACCAAAGGCGCCAACACTGGCGGTAATCATGATGCTGCCGCGCCCCTTGGCTAGCATGTCTGGCGCCACCATCTGACACAGCCAATGGTTGGAACGCAGATTAGAATTCATGGTTTTATCGAAGGCTTCGTCGGGAATTTCCGACATTGGCCCGTAAAACGGATTCACGCCGGCATTAGCGATTAAAGTATCGATAGCACCAAGACGGGATCGGGTTTCGTCCACCAAATTTTGCAGCTGTTCCTTGTAGCCAATGTTGCAGGCAATGGCGATGGCCCGCTCTGCCCCCACAGCGGCGTTAATTTCC
>CAZWQK010000029.1:0-10737 GCA_964635835.1 uncultured Pseudomonadales bacterium | reverse complement strand
AATAGAGCGGTGGTAAATAGAGCAGTGGTAGCCAGGAAAAATCCGCGGATATAAAAAACGGGACACCCTGACGAGGTCCCGTTTTTCTGCGCTTTGGATCGCTAAGGACTAGTCCACGCGAGCGGCGGCATAGCCGGACAGCACCACGGTGCCATCCTGATTGGTGGTTTCCACGTTCAAGTTAACGATGCCATCGGCCACATCAACGACGGTTGCCGTGGAGTTCAGGGTATCGCCGGGCCATACCTGACTGGTAAAACGCACCCCATACTTGGTCAAACGGCCGTCACCAACATAGTTGGTAAGCATGCGGCCGGTCATGCCCATGGTCAGCATGCCGTGAGCAAATACTGACGGGTACCCTGCCACTTCCTTGGTGAATTTCTCGTCCGTGTGCACCGGGTTGTAGTCACCGGAAGCGCCAGCGTACATAACGATTTGGGTTCGAGAGAGGTCCTCAACCAAGCATTCGGTGTAGGTATCGCCAGCTTTTAAATTACTTGCTGCTAGTGCCATTTCTGTTCCCCCTATTGGTCCACTGGTCGTTCGGTACGCACCCCGACGCCGCGGGCTGTAATCGCAAGCTCGCCATTTTGGTCGCGGTACTCGGTGATGGTTTCGCTAAAAATCAGCTTGCCTGAGCGCTTGCCTTCTTTTTCCCAGGTCTTGCCGGGTTTTACCTCAGCGGTTAACACATCCCCAGGACCCACATGCCGGTGGTATTCGTAATGCTGTTCCGCGTGCAGACCGCCTCCACCGCCCCCGCCACCACCGCCAGAGGATTTTTTCTTTTTGATGCTGGTGGCTTCCTTACCTGAGCCAAACCATTCTTCGCCAATCTTCGGCCGCAAAAAATAGTTCGGATCGAACTGGGCAGAAGACTGCGCAAAGGTAGGTGGCGCAATTACGCCTCCAGCCTCGGTGGTTTTCGCGTACTCGGCGTCGTAATAGACCTGATTGTCATCGGCGATGGAGCGAGCAAACATCATGATGTGACTGCCTTCCACCGGGAACTTATCTACGGCCATGTAATCCTCTCCTGTTGCTGAAGTGTGCAACGAGTATGTCCCAGAAACCGGCTCTGGGACAATAGCAACCGGAGCCAGGCCCTTTTTAGCGGCCCTTAAACTGAGGCGTGCGCTTTTCCAGGAAGGCGCTAATCCCTTCGGCCTTGTCTTCGGTTTGCACCAAGGCTCCCTGAGCGTACTTCTCGAACATCAGGGCGCCAGCCAAACTGGCCTCCATGCCGAAGTGCACCATGGCCTTCATGGTGCGCGGCACAAAGGGCGCAAAAGAGGCTAAATGTTCGGCCATGGCTTGCACCTCGCTGATCAGGTTTTCACTGTCGACCAAACGGGTGACCAAACCGATTTGCAGGGCACGGTCCGCGCCAATGGGTTCGCCCATTAGCATCATCTCCATACCCCAGCCGCGTCCGACAATGCGCGGCAGGCGGGCGGTGGCACCGCCGCCGGGAATGATTCCTAACTTGCCTTCTGGGGTGGCAAAGCGCGATTGCGGCGTGGCGACGCGCAGGTCACAGCCAAGAGCCACCTCCAGCCCGCCGCCCATGCAGATACCATCGATGGCGGCAATGGTGGGTTTGGGCGTGCGCTCTAGTTTGTCTGCCAAGCCTTGAACAATGGGCTCCAGGGCTTTTTTAAAGTCCCGGTCAACCACCTCGGAAAGATCCGAGCCCGCCGCAAAAGCTTTCCCGCCGGCGCCGGTGATGGCGATGACTCGAACAGTGTCGTCATAGGCTGCCAGATCCACTGCGTTGAGCAGGTCGTCCAAGGTCCCCAGAGAAATGGCGTTGTGTTTTTCCGGTCGGTTTATGGTGATTAACGCCAAAGGCCCGGTGATCTCGTAAAGAATGTTATCGAAAGAGACGGCTTGGCTGGGTTGGTCGGTCATGGTGGTAAATCCTCATACATCGGCAAGTAATTGCGGGAAGCATGATACGTTTCAATGGCTCTCACCAAAACCAGCAGGGGCAACAAAGGTGCAGCATCTGATGCAGACAAAAAGGCCTAGGGGCAACTGCCACAGGTCAATAACAGGGTAAAGGAGCAGGGTAAAAGGAAAGCCGCCGGCCTGGAGAGAAAACCGGCGGCTTTCACGATGATCTCGTAAACTACAGAAGAAGCGTTAGAGTTGGCTGTGGTCTGCGTGCTGCTTGCCTCGCCTAGTCCAGCCAGTCCACTACCTCCTCTCGAGATCCTGGAGAGAAGTGCCACCGCATGCGGCAGCGTTTGCAGTATCGCTATCTACGGTTTCGCGAGAATTACTCTCGCCTCGCTTTTTGTGACAATTTGTTTCGATGTCGATTGCATCAAACTTTTAGACCCAGTCTTTGGCTCGGCCCTTGCGAACCGGGGCAACATTAACTACTTGCTGGCAAAGCGCCAAACAAACGAGGCTCCGCCTTTAGCAGAATCGCTGATCTCCACCTGCCAACCGTGAGCCGCACACAGCTGCTGCACTACTGCTAACCCAAGACCGCTACCGCCGGTGCTGACGTTGCGTGACCCTTCCAGTCGATGAAACGGCTGAAATACCCGAGCGCGCTCAGCCTCGGGAATGCCTGGCCCGTCGTCACTGATCACGAGTTGATTGGCGGTAAGAGACACACTGACGTTGTCCGCATATTTCAGCCCATTGCCCACCAGGTTCATGAACACCCGGGTAAACGCGTTCACGGCAAGGTCGGCCTCTAGGTCTGGGGACAGCGTGCTGTGAAAGCCAACGTCTTGATCAAAACTCTGCAGCAGTTCCTCTACCAGCGGGCGTACTCGCACCGGCTGATGCTCTTCTCGGGTTCCCTTGGCAAAACGCAGGGCGTCGGAAATCAGGGTATCCATGGCTTCCAAATTGTTCTCGAAGCGCGCCACCAGCTTGGGGTCGATGCTTTCCGGTAGCAAGGCTAAAGCCAGGCGCATACGAGTCAGCGGCGTGCGCAAATCGTGGGAGATACCTGCCATCAAGGTCGTGCGATTGGCCAGCAGCAAAGCAATGTCTCGAGCCATGGTGTTAAAGTTTCTGGCCAAGGACACCAGTTCCCGAGGACCGGTTTCCGGCAGTGGCTCGATATCCGCAAGGCCCCGAAAGGTTTCTGCTTGATTTGCGACCTGCACCAGCGGCCGGGCAATTTTGCGCACAATCAGTAAGGAAGTTAGGAATACGATGCCGGCGCCGAGACCGGCAATCACAACGGTAACATAGAGCAGCTGGACATCCCGCCGATCCGGCGAGAAACCGATTTGCAGGTTGTAGTCGGCCATGGGTACGTCGACCCAAATCAGATCCTCACCGTCGTAAATGCTCACCTCCAGACCCAGCCGCTGCCGCAGCTTTGTTAGCAGCAGCTCTGTAAAGGGCAAATACCGGGTCAGCGGCGGCAGCGATTGTTCGGCGACGCTGATAATTAGATCGTGACTTTGGGCCAGCTCCAGCTCGAAATAAGGTCTGGCCTGAGGCGGTAACTCCACCCATGTCTGGGCAGATAAGACCAACAAAGCTGCTTCGTCATCCGCTGAGCGCTCGGCGATGGGATCGATAATGAATACGTTGAGGGCAATGGTAGATACCACGGCAATCAGCAGCGAGCTGACCGCCAGGGTGAGGGTTGTGCGCCCGAGCAATGACTTGGGCTTGAAGGTTTCCGCGTTGCGGATGCGCTGCAGCAAACTCATCTGGATCCCAGCAGGCTCAGGTCAGCCAGTTCCGTCAGCGAGAATTGGGCGCTGCAGCGCTGGCTGGACAAAACATGTAGCCCTTGCCCCAGATGGTTTTAATAAACGCCGGGTTTGCCGGATCGTTCTCAAGCTTGGAGCGCAGCCGCGTAATGCGAACGTCGATGGAGCGGTCGAAGGGCGAACGCTCGGCCCCGGTTAACAGATCCAAAATACGGTCGCGATGCAGCACCTTATTCGGGTGGGCTACCAAGATCGCCAGCAGGTCGAACTCTCCCGAGGTCAGCGCAATGTCGTTATCACCGCTACGCAGCTGATGAGCGGCCATATCCAAGGTGAAGCTGCCGAAGGTCACCGTGGACGTTGTCTCTTCTGGAACCGAAGTCTTTGCACTGCGCCGCAGCACTGCACGAATCCGTGCAAGGAGCTCTCTGGGATTAAAAGGTTTGGCAAGATAATCGTCGGCACCGAGCTCCAAGCCTACAATCCTGTCCACCTCATCACCCTGAGCAGAGATGATAATGATTGGCAGGTCGCTATGTTTCTTCAAGCGCTGGGCAATGGCCAACCCATGCTCCCCGGGCAGCATCAAATCCAGTACCAACAAATCGATGTCGTGTTCGGTCAAATAGCGATCCAGCGCATCGCCCGACTGCACCGTGTCCACCACCAGTCCTTGTTGCTGCAAATAGGTTTGGGTGAGTTCGCATATCTCTGGATCATCGTCCAATAAGAGAATGCGTGCGGTGGTGGATTCCTGAGATTCTAGGGCAGCCATCCTAGCGCTCCTGGGTGGATTCAACAGCTTGGCCATTGTCCACGGAACCTACGGTTCGCATCCCAACGGTGGTTTCATCGGTGGGTGCCAGGCGCTGACGCCGATCAAAACCGGCGCCAAAGCGTACCTTGGCTCGCACCACGGTTACTTTTGATCGCGTTTCGCCGCCTTGTGATTGCGCCTCATCTCCCACTGACTGTACCTCCCCGTTGGTAGGCAGCGAACCGTTTCTCGCTGCTTGACTGTTTGTGTTTTTTGGCTCTGACGCTCTCAGATTTGCAGCCACCCGCTCAGTCACCACTTGAGGTCTAAGAGTTTCTTTTGTGGTCACTACACGGCCGTCGGGTAGCGTTCGAGTTACCGTGGCGCGAATGACCAATTCCGGTGCGCCCTCTCTGGATACCCCCGGCCGTTCTTGCTCAGGAGCACTGGCCGCGTCGCTTTGTCGCGGCGTCGGTCGGCCATAGCCATGCTGGGTTTTGGCGCGCTGAATCCGCAGGGTCAGCGACGGCCCGCGCTGAGTAACCAGCGGCGTGCTGGCAGATTCATCCGCCGTGCGCATGCGTTTGCGTACCTCAGCTAGAAGGTCCCGGCGCTGGGCGGCGCTGAGTGTTGGCCACTGCTGCAGCAAAGCGCCGATTTGTTGATCTGAGTAACTGGACAGATTAAAGACTGGTTGTTGCGCAGTTTGTTGCACAAGCGCCGCTGTGTCCCTTGGACTCTGTTCGGAATGGGCCTGAGGCTGTGCGCTCGCCGCCGAGCTAGCAACACTGGGCTGCGAGCTGGCCGGCTGGGAGGCCAGCGAATCACGATCAGATCCTTGGACGGGACTGGCGACCAGGCTGATCAGACACAGCATTACCGCCATCCCCCCCCATGCAAGGTGCTTGGATTGCGTGTCGTTATCACGAATGTCAGAAAGCTGGGCTACTGTCATAACAGCATGGTGCCTTGGGGCGAAGAAACTGACAATGCTTAGATTGTTGGATTGTTGGGGCCTGCTGTTTCTGAGTCATGTCTTACTTGTTGCAGAATGTAACTCGGTCGGGTTGTGCTTCCCAGATTCACTGGGATGAAAAAATTCAAGGCAAAAAAAGGCGGTCGTCACTGACCGCCTTTTTTGCTCACTGCCTGCAAAGATTTAGACAGACTCGAACAGTCCGGCAGCGCCCTGACCGCCGCCGATGCACATAGTCACAACACCGTACTTTTTGTTGCGGCGCTTGAGCTCTCGCAGGATGGATCCTGTTTGACGCGAACCGGTCATACCGAATGGGTGACCGATAGAGATGCTGCCGCCAAGGACATTGTACTTTTCGTTGTCGATGCCTAAAGCATCACGGGAATACAGGCACTGGGAAGCGAAGGCTTCGTTGAGTTCCCACAGGTCGATGTCATCCAGGGACAGACCAGCGTTCTTCAACAGACGCGGAATAGCGAATACGGGACCAATACCCATCTCATCAGGCTCACAACCAGCAACGGTAAAGCCGCGATAGATGCCCATTGGCGTCAGACCCAGTTGCGCCGCGCGATCTGCGCTCATCAACAACGTCATCGACGCACCGTCTGACAACTGAGAAGAGTTACCTGCAGTGACCGACCCGTCTTCTTCGAAGGCTGGTGGCAGTGAAGCCAGTCCTTCCAGGGTCGTTTGCGGACGGTTGCATTCGTC
The DNA here is from genome assembly GCA_964635835.1 of uncultured Pseudomonadales bacterium. Classification (GTDB taxonomy): domain Bacteria; phylum Pseudomonadota; class Gammaproteobacteria; order Pseudomonadales; family Azotimanducaceae; genus UBA4421. Next base: position 4,592 of record CAZWQK010000029.1, on the reverse strand, counting down.
TTTGTCGACCCACACTTCTTCGTGGCTTTCTTCGCCAGTCTCTTTGTTGACCTTGAGCATGGTGGCTTTCATGCCGACGATCTCTTCGGCAATGCTGCCCGCTTCTACCGCGGCGTGGTAACGCTGCTGGCTTTGCAGCGCGTATTCGTCCTGAGCTTCCCGCGTCACCTGATAACGCCGCGCAACCACCTCAGCGGTGTTGCCCATGGCCATGAAAATTTCAGGCTTTTCGTCCAGCAGGCGCTGGTTCTGCTTAGCCTTGCCCGGCTTTTGGCGTGTACGCATGGAGACGCTGTCTGCACCGCCTGCAATGGCAACCTCGGTTTGACCGGTTGCAATTTGATTCGCAGCCAGCGCAATGGATTGCAGACCAGAGGAACAAAAGCGGTTAATGGTGACACCGGCTGTAGTGATTGGCAGCTTGGACAACACTACAGCCAAACGCGCCAGGTTGCCGTCTTGCTCACCGGTTTGGCTTGCGGCGCCAACGTACACGTCTTCTACTTCGTCAGCACCCATCTGCGGGTTGCGATCCAGCAGTGAATCTATGCAGTGAGCCAGCAGGTCATCGGAACGGGTTAGGTTAAAGCTGCCACGAAAGGCTTTCGTCAAGCCTGTTCGAACGCTATCCACAATTACAACATCGCGCATCGTAAAATCCTCTTTTATTAGTACATGCATGTTGGAACATGCAATTTTATCATCGCAGCGACTCTCGCCACTGGCGGTTTTGAACTAAGGCCGCAGCACCAAGCACCTGCAGCCGCATTAGACCGCTATCGATAATCAGCCCGCAAGCTGGGTGTCGACTGGCTGACTTATAGAATAGTTCCGGTGGTTGGGACGCAAGCTGTTTCCAGCAACCCTGATCAAATGACCTCTCCCCAAAACTAGACTGGTCTCTCCTAGTTCCTGAGGCTGATGTTAAACACAACCACTTGATAGCGCTACCGTGGGTTTGCCCTAGGCGTGCGGGTTTTCCGAGTTGCTGGCGGCCCGCTTGAGCCAAGCAGAAAGCGCGGAATGGACTGACTTCTCAGACCTTGGCATTGATTCCCTTAACCATTGCTGGTTCGGGTGCAGGCTGTCTTGGGTTTGCGCCCACTGGCTTTTGGGCTATGGTCGGGGGCCATTCACGGAGACTTCCCTATGCAATTCCATGACCTAACCATGACCGATGCCTCAGGCAACGAAATCGATTTTCAGAAGTTCGCTGGCCAAACCTGCTTAATCGTCAACGTTGCCAGTCGCTGAGGCCTCACCAATCAGTACGCCGGGTTGCGTACTCTGCAAGACTCCTTTAAAGACCATCCGTTCACCGTGCTGGCCTTTCCCTGCAACCAATTTGGTGCCCAAGAGCCCGGCAGCGATGCCGAAATCCTGGAGTTCGCTACCAGCAAATACGACGCTAACTTTCCCATTTTTAGCAAAATCGAGGTCAACGGCAGCAGCGCCTGCGATCTGTATCAAATGCTGAAGACGGCACGCGCCGATGAAGAGGGCAACACCGACATTCCATGGAACTTCGCCAAGTTCTTGGTTGACGGAGTTGGTAACGTGGTTGGGCGCTTTAGCCCGCAAACTGCACCCGAGGAGCTTACAGCGCTAATCCTTGAATCCATTGAAGCGAGCTGAGCTAAGCGCTGAAAGGCAGGCAAAAACCTGCCTTCTAAGTTCATCTATGGAGGGTTCAAGAAGGCACACTGGACAGATGACAGCTTACTTCGAGAACTCAAGATTGTTGGATAAGTTCATTACTGAGACCGCTTCAAGTTTGACGTTCCAAGTGCAAGATCCGTCTGCCAACAGTTACACGTTCACGCTGCCCAACATCAAATACACAGGCGGCCAGCCAGACGTGAGCGGCGAAGGTCCGATCACCCTGGCTATGCCGTTTCAGGCGCTATACGACGCTACCGCGCAAACTAATCTCAAGATAGAGCGGTAGGCTATCTACCCGCTCTTGGCGCGCAGGGTAATCTCAATACCAAGGTTGTCGAGCAATCGCTTTAGCGTGTTCCAGTTCGGCGATGCAGCGCCAGAGAAGATTTTGTAAAGACTTTCACGGCCTAAACCTGTTTCTTGAGCGACCTTGCTGACGCCTTTGGACTTCACTGCGTTGCCTAGCGCAATCAGGAACATGCGAGGGTCATCGTCGTGATATGCATCGTTGATGTAGTCGGCAATTTCCGCGTCAGAGTGCAGAAAATCTCGTATGTCGAGGGGTTTTGTTTCAGTTTTCATAACGTTGCCTTCAGTTTTTTGGCTAGTGCAATATCCTTGCTCTGCGTTGATTTGTCACCGCCGCAGAGCAGCACAACAACCGTCCGGTCTTTGATCGTGAAGTAGACTCGATAGCCTTTGCCCAAGCGTACTTTTAGCTCGCTGACTCCGTTACCGACGCTTTTGTATTCACCAAAAGTTCCGGCGGTGATTCTATCAAACCGCTCCAATATCGCTTTTCTAGCGGCGTGATCTTTGACGCCTTTAATCCACTTGCTGAAAACCGATGTTGTTATGACTTCGTATTCCATGAGTTTATTGTATCTTATGGGATACAGCGAGGGCGTACCGTTCACCCCTTAAATCAACCGTTCATCGGAGAGTTCAATGACGACAGATATGGAGCAGTTTTACACCCGAGAAGCTGCGAACGAGGGGGTGAAATTCCCGCTCAAAACCAGCGATGGCAAAGAGACTGAGCACTGGATATTGGTACGGGGTATCGTCTCAGATCAGTTCAGAATGGCCGATCTGCGATCCAAGCGCGGATTATAGGAGACGGCATACAGCTTGATGCCGTTAGCTTCAAACCGGTCGTAGGAATCTCGTAACTCACCTAGCTGCGTCCAGCAGGGGGTCAACAGACAGCGGAACGATAGAACACCAGGGCGGTTTTGTGGCCAGCACCGTCGTTGCGAAAGCTGAGGCTGTTGCCGTAGGCATCCGGCAATTCAAAGTCTGGCAGGCGTCGCCAATCTCGGGGCCAGTAGAGGCTCCCTCGGAAAGGCCTGCGCGGGCGGGGAGCCCCAGGGGGCAGGAGCGTCAAAACCAGCCTCGCCGCGCTCTACGGTCATCTATATTTCCTTATCAATTTACCGGACGCTGCATGTCGTTGCCTCGAGAGTGTTCATCGGCGCGCCACCGGAGTCAGCTTCAGTGCGTCACGTCGATGCTTGAGGCGGGATTGAGGTCATCTCTTGGATCTGTGAGCAGGTTCGCCGGGAAACTGACACGCAGGGGCACACCTGTTTGGTCAAGGCAGAGTTCCTGGTTGTTGTCTCCGTCACCCAGGTCCCCGATAGCGAAGGGCACTACCTCCTGTTCACCCTTATCGGGGTCGGACAACGTCACCTTATAAGCGACTCGCTCCAGTTCATCGATTTCGCCGCGGCCGGGTTTGGTCACGCCGCCCGCCCAGGTCACGCGTACCACCTGCACAGTACCGACAGGGCAACCATCGCCCCCACCAAAGGGCCGTACGGTTGCCTCCTTGCCAAGCTCCCACTGGGATTCGGGGACGACTTCTGCCCATACCATTTCAGGACCGGCTTCCAGCGGGGTGACGGCCACGCTTGCACCTTTGAAATTCAGCTGTCCATCGATGGACAGGATGTTGCCGACGATTTCCACGGTGGCCGGCTGGTCCTCGGCGCTGCCGAACTGCCCCACCATTAATATGGTGCGAAGCTCGCCGCTGTCATTGGCAGGAGCCGGCGTCACGCAGGTCATCTCACCAACCGCACCGGATGCAGAAACCACACGAAAGTCGCCTGCCTGCAGAGTATTCACATCGATTTCGTGGGAAAAAATGGCGGGCATGCCATCTTTGCCGGCTGCACCGCTACAGATACCCCGACTACTCATGCGCGGTAAGCCGTCGTCGAGGCCGTAAAAGGCCGACAGCAGGGTCGCTTCGCGCCCGCTCTTGTCACGCTTGGCGACCACATCGGTGGTTGTAGTGTCACGCTCAGTGGCGTCAGACAGCTTTGCCGTCTCTCCTTGTCCACAACCAGACAGTGCGAGTGGTATAAGTAATACAGCCGTAATTGCCATTATTCCCTGTTTCATGATGCGGTTCTCCTTGTGATCTTTCATGGGCCCTCTTCGTTGCAGGCGTGTCGTTGCAGGCGTGTCGTTGCAGGCGTGTCGTTGCAGGCATGCCGAGACAAGTTGGCGGGAGAGATAGGAGTCGAACCCACCAGGCGCCTTGTCAGCGCCTCACTGGTTTTGAAGACCAGGCACCCCGCCGGGGATGTCGCTCTTACGGTAAACATTTCACGCACCGAATGATTCCTGCGGCCTGTCCGTGTTGGTGACAATGCGTTCGTCACCCTGTCGACGGGTAAAGTGGATACTGTCGAAGTATTCACGAACCTCGATAGTCAATTTGCGGCCGTTACCGAACTGACTCTTCAGGCCGATAACGTTCAGCGGCCCCCCGTCACTATGGCAGGAAAGTATACTGCGGGCAAACTGTTGTAGTTCATCGGGCAGTAGGTCGGGTTTCAACCCGACATCTTTCTTGTCGGGCTAAAGCCCGACCTACAAGCCCGACCTACAGCCAGATCTGACGCGCCGACGAAGCGGGC
>CAZWQK010000028.1:0-10957 GCA_964635835.1 uncultured Pseudomonadales bacterium | reverse complement strand
CTGCGGGGCGAAAACATCACCGACGTGATCTTCAACGGCTCAAATACCCGCAAACCAAATAATGCCGCCAGTATCGAACTGGTGTTTGATAACAGTGATGGGCGTATTGGCGGCGAGTACGCGGCCTATGCAGACATCGCCATCCGCCGGGAAGTCAGCCGTGACGGTCAGTCACACTACCTGCTCAACGGTAGCCGCTGCCGACGCCGGGACATTCAGGACATCTTCCTTGGCACCGGCTTCGGTCCGCGCAGTTACTCCATTATCGAGCAAGGCATGATCTCCCAGTTGGTGGAGGCTAAGCCCGAAGAATTGCGGGTCTATTTGGAAGAAGCCGCCGGTATTTCCAAGTACAAAGAGCGGCGACGAGAAACCCAGAACCGAATCAAACATACCCGAGAGAACTTGGAGCGGATTAACGATATCCGCGAAGAGCTTGGCCGCCAGCTGGACCGACTGCAGCGGCAAGCCCAGGCAGCAGAGCGTTATCGGACGCTGAAAACCGAGGAATCTCTGCTCAATGCCCAGCTGTATGCATTGCGCTACGCGGCGCTGAAAGAGAGCCTGACCCAGCGCGAGCAACGCATTCAGTCTCTGGAAATCGATCTGGAGCGGGCAATTGCCGACCAGCGCCGAGTTGAGTCGCAAATTGAAAGTAAGCGTCAGGCTTTTAGCGATCAATCTGAGCAGGTGAACAAGGTACAGGAGCGTTTCTATCAGGTGGGTTCCGAAATCACTCGCTTACAGGAAACGCTGCAGTTCAATCGTCAGCGTCTAACCGAGCTAAAGGAAGAGCTTGAGCGCAACCGCCAGCGTAGCACCGACGCCAACAATCAGGTTGCTAACGACGACCAGCAGATTCATCGCATGCAGCAGGAGGTGGCAGAGCTGGAGCCGCAGGTGGCCAGCCTGGCTGGAGTAGACCAAACGGTGCAGGCGGCCTTGGCTGAAGCGGAAGCTAAGAGTCGCGAATGGCAGCAGCGATGGGATGCCTTCAATCAGCAGTTTTCGGCAAATGAACAAGAAGCTCAGGTACAGACCTCCCGGGTGGAATACCTGCAGCAATTAATAGAGCGGCTCAATCGCCGGGCTCAGGAGCTAGAGCAGCTGGCAGCGGAACAGCCCAAACAAGAGGGCCAGCTGATAGAACAAATGGCTCTGGAAATCGATGGCCTGGAAAACCAAAGCCGTTCTTTGGACAAGCGCATTGACGAGTGCCGTGAAGGGTTGGGCAAAGCCAAGGAAGAGACCCAGATGCAGGAAGGGGCGCTGGAGAAAGCCCGGGCCCAGGCGCAGCAGCTTCGCGGACAGGCGGCTAATTTGCAGGCAGTTCAAGACGCGGCCTTGAGCAGCAACGTACCTGAGGCAGAAACCTGGATCAGCGACAATGGGCTGAACACGGCCCAGCGTTTGGGCCAAAACCTCTCTGTGGTACCGGGCTGGGAGCGGGCGGTGGAGTCTGTCTTGGGCCGCTTCATGCAGGCGCTGCAGGTAGACGACTTATCCGGTTTTGCCGGCACCCTGAGTCAGCTCACCGACGGTGATCTGGCCCTGGTGGAATCCTCAGCTGTGGACAGTACTGACGCCCGTAATGAGGCGCTGGCCTTACCCACGGTGCGGTCGCTGTTGCGGGCGGATTCCCTGGCAGGGAGTTCGTTACTGTTTGGGGTGTTTGCTGCGGAGAGCGCCGAGGTTGCTCTGAGCAAGCGCCAGCATTTGGCGCCAGGTCAGAGCATTATTACCCGCGAGGGTTTCTGGGTGGGAGCGGATTGGATGCGTGCCTTGCACGATGAAGATCAGGCCCAGGGCATTATTGAACGCGGTCAGGTGCTGGAGTCACTGGCTCTGGAGATTGAAGAGGCCGATCTGGCCGTCACGCAGGTTCAGGATCAGCTGCTGGCCTCGCGCACCCAGGTTGAGGCGCTAGAGGCCACGCGTGAAGAGCTACAGGGTCAGGCTAATGAACTGAACCAGAACTTGAGCACACGCCGCACAGACCACGGAGTTACCCGAGTTAAACAAGAAGAGGCGGCAGCCCGGCAGCAGCAAATCCGTAAGGAGGCTGGCGAGGTTGCCGAGCAAATTGGTCAGGAGCGAGCACGCCTTCAACAGGCCCAAAGCGCTTTGTCCGAGGCCGAAACCATTCGGGAAGAACAAAGCACTGTGAAGGCGGGTTTGACTGCGGAGCGGGATGCGCTGGGTGAACAGCTCCAGCACAGCCGCGAGGCGGCGCGAAATAGTCGGGACAAGTTCCACGCGGTGAACGTACGCCTGGAGTCTTTGCAGTCCCAGCTGACGGTAAGCGTTACCGCCCGGGATCGCTTGGTCAGCCAACGCGGTCAGCTGAGCGAACAAATGGCGGCGGTACAGCAGAGTATTGCCGACACGGAACAGCCCATGCCTGAGCTGGAAGCCCGGCTCAAAAAACAGTTAGAGAGTCGGGTTGAAGTGGAAGAAGAGCTCCGCCAAGGACGTACCCAATTAGCGGCAGTCGAAGCCGATATCGCCGCCATGGAAAGTCAGCGCGGCGGTGTTGCCGAGAGCGTGGCGAAGGTTCGCGAAGCCCTCGAAGATAAGCGCGTGCAGCGTCAGGGCATGGCGGTGCAGGAAGGCAACCTGCTGGAACAGCTGGCGGCTACGGGCCATGAGCTGGCACCGGTTCAGCAAGCGCTGCCAGAAGCCGCCACAGAAGCCGCCTGGGTAGAGGAGATTGAACGCATGGCCCGACGCATTCAGCGTTTAGGGGCCATTAACTTGGCGGCCATCGAAGAGTTTGATGCCGAGTCCGAGCGGAAAAATTATTTGGACGCTCAAGCCACTGACCTGGAGCAGGCCCTTGAGACCCTGCTGGAAGTCATGCAAAAAATTGATAAGGAAACCCGGGTTCGATTTAAAGAAACCTTCGAGGCCGTGAATACCAAGCTTGGGGAATTGTTTCCGAAAGTGTTTGGCGGCGGCAGTGCTTCCCTGGAACTCACCGGGGAGGATCTGCTGGACACCGGGGTGTCGCTGATGGCCAGACCGCCGGGGAAAAAGAACTCGTCCATTCATTTGTTGTCCGGTGGCGAAAAGGCCATGACAGCGGTGGCTTTGATTTTTGCCATTTTCCACCTCAATCCAAGTCCTGTGTGCCTGCTTGACGAGGTCGACGCACCTCTAGACGATATGAACGTGACGCGATTTGCCGGGCTGATTCGGGAGATGTCCGAGTCGGTTCAGTTCCTAGTGATCACTCACAATAAAATCACCATGGAAATGGCGGATTATCTGATGGGTGTGACCATGCATGAGGCCGGTGTTTCTCGACTGGTCTCTGTGGATGTAGACGCAGCGGCGGCGTTGGCTATTGCCTAGCAAGCTTGGAGTACGGCCAGTCTGAGCGCCCACGATGGCAGACAGGTTGGAGGCAACCCTGATCTGATAACGGCCAGAACCGGGGCAGGGCTGATGGCATGAACAACGCCAGCAACAGAAATTAGCGAGGTGTGTTTTGGATAGCAAAGATCTAATCATCATTGCAGGCAGTATTTTCTTCGCCCTTATCGTTGCCCATGGGCTTTGGGTCGCGCGTCGAGGGCGAATGAACGACATCCAAATGGACATAGACGCCTCTTTGAGCGACGGTGATGGCGATGGCAGTGAACCAATACGGACGCCGGAACTTCCCAGCGGCGGCGCCCGGGTAATCAGCAGGGCGTTGGCGGCGGAGTCCAAGCCCGCCTCAGACTCCTCGGAATCCAGGAATGAACCTCAAAGCGACCTGGGTTCCAGAGTCCCAGCGGCAGATACTTCCGAGCCTTTCGTGTCACCTTCGGGTTCAAAGCAAAAAAAGCGCGAGCCTTTGACCGACGATCTGTTTGCCGCCACACCGTCAGCGGCTCCGCAAGAATCGGCTGCAACCTTGGGCGCTTCGAGCTCTTCCCGCCGCAACGACGCCAAGCGTGAGCCAAAACTGGAAGAGCTGCTCATTCTCGGGGTTATGGCCAAGCGGGGGAGTGCCTTTGGTGGCGAGGCGCTGATCGAGGCTCTGCGCGCTCAAGGTTTGAAATTTGGTGACATGGGTATTTTTCATCGTCAAACAGGCGAATCTGGTGAACGCCTGTACAGCGTGGCCAACGCCGTGGAGCCCGGCACCTTCGATCTGTCGGACCTGGAGCTGCTGCAAACTCCCGGGCTAACGTTTTTTATGCAGCTGCCTGTGCCCGGCGATGCCCTGGAAACCCTGGATGAAATGATTTTGTCTGCGCGTGCGGTGGCGGCAACCTTGGGTGGAGACGTGAGAGACGACACCATGAGCGCGCTGACCGGGCAAACCATTGAGCATATGAAACAGCGGATTGCGGACTTTGTACGCAAGCAGTTGACCAACCCAAATAATCACTAAGGTAGTGCCAGTGAGTGCCAGTGAGGCGATTCCGGAGTCGGTCAGGGAGCGGGCAGCGGCGCTGCGAACCCATCTGAATCATCACTTGCATCGGTATCATGTCTTGGATGCCCCGGAGATTGCCGACGCCGAATACGATGCCCTGTTCGACGAGCTGGTAGCCATAGAGACCGAGTATCCGGAGCTTAGCTCGGAGACATCGCCAACCCAGCGTGTGGGCGCACCAGCGCTGGAGCAGTTCGAAAAAGTCCAGCATGCCCGCCCAATGCTTTCCCTGGATAAGGCCACAACCGCCGATGAATTAGCGCAGTGGATGCAGCGCTGCCGTACCCGGCTTGCAGACGGCGAAGAGCTGACCTTTACCTGCGAACCCAAAATAGACGGTGTGGCGGTTGCACTGATCTACGAGCACGGCCAGCTTACCCTTGCAGCTACTCGGGGGGACGGTAACGAAGGCGAGAACGTCTCGGCCAACGTCCGCACCATCGGTTCGATTCCACTGACTCTAACCGGTCATGTGCCGCCCAGAGTTGAAGTGCGCGGCGAGATTTACATTCCGCTGGAAGAGTTTGCGCGCTTTAACGCATCGGCTGCCGCCCGAGGCGAGAAACCCATGGTGAATCCGCGCAATGGTGCGGCGGGAAGTCTTCGGCAGTTGGACAGCAAGATCACGGCGGCCCGCCCGCTCACCATGTTTTGCTACAGCCTGGGTGGCAGCGATGGGGATTGGCAGCCGCAAACCCAGCGGGAGGTTTTGGCGACCTTTGCAGAGTGGGGGCTTAGAACCAATCCGGCGCTGGAGACGGTGGCGAACTTGGAGGAATGCTTGGACTACATTCAGCGCTTGGAGCAGGGGCGGGATGATCTGGGCTATGAAATTGATGGGGTGGTAATCAAGGTCAATTCGCTGCTGCAGCAGCAAACCCTGGGTGCAGTCACGCGCAAGCCGCGCTGGGCCATCGCCTATAAATTCGCGGCCCAGGAAGCCACCTCAGTGATTGAGCATGTGGACTTTCAGGTGGGACGCACCGGCGCAATTACGCCAGTGGCGCGACTGCAGCCCACCTTCGTTGGCGGCGTTACCGTAACCAACGCCACCCTGCACAACATGGATGAAATCCGGCGGCTGGATCTGCACGTGGGCGATAAAGTGATGATCCGCCGGGCCGGTGACGTGATACCTCAGGTAGCGTCGGTGGTGTTGAGCCAGCGTCCTCAAGATGCCCAAGCCATAGACTTGCCCAGCGCATGCCCCTCCTGCGGCAGCGTTATCGCCCGAGAGGGTGAAGAGGTGGTAGCGCGCTGTACGGCCTCTCGGGACCATTGCCCGGCTCAACGCAAGGAAGGGCTGAAGCACTTTGTGTCACGGCTGGCGCTGGATGTAGATGGTCTGGGAGACAAGCTCATCGATCAGCTGGTAGATAACGAACTGGTGGCTAACGCCGCAGACCTGTTTGCCCTGACGCACGAGCAACTTACCGCGCTGGAGCGCATGGGTGATAAATCTGCAGCAAACTTGATGGCGTCTTTACAATCCGCCAAGCAAACCACGCTACCAAGGTTTATTTATGCCCTGGGTATCCGAGAGGTCGGTGAAGCCACAGCCGCAGGGCTGGCCCGGCACTACGGCGACATTGAGCCTCTGATTAATGCGGACGCGGATTCTTTAGAGCAGGTAACTGACGTGGGGCCCATTGTGGCCCAGTCCATTGCCGAGTTCTTCGCCCAGGAAGATCACCGCAGACTGGTTGCTGACCTCCAGCGTCAGGGTGTCATCTGGCCCGTTATGCCAGTGGTTGCTGCAAACGAGCTGCCTCTGGCCGGGCAGACCTGGGTGCTTACCGGTACCCTGGAGTCTTTGTCCAGGAACGACGCAAAACAACGACTGGTTGCGCTGGGTGCGAAAGTGGCGGGTTCGGTTTCAGCCAAGACCACTGTGGTTGTCGCGGGTCCGGGAGCCGGGAGCAAGCTCGCGAAAGCGCAGGAATTGGATATTGCGGTGCAAACCGAAGCGGACCTGTTGGCGATGCTGGAGGCTAGCGAAGCGAAGGAGGGATCATGATCAGGCTGTTAGGGTTGAGCTTGGTGGCGGCATTAATTACCGGGTGCGCCTCGGGACCGCCAGCGGACCCGAACAACATCTGCCGGATTCTGGCTGAGGAAAAACGTTGGGCTAAGGATGCCAAGAAAGCGCGCAAGCGCTGGGGGCTGCCGCCTCATGTGGGGTTCGCCTTTGTGCATCGGGAATCCACTTTTCAGTCCAAGGCAAAGCCGGCGCGAAAAAAGCTGCTTGGCGTATTGCCTATGGCCAGGCCGTCCTCGGCTTATGGCTATGCTCAGGCAACCGACGAGGCATGGTCTGATTACAAAAAGAGCACGGGTAGGCGCTTTGTTCAGCGCGATAACATGGGGGATGCCCTGGACTTTATCGGCTGGTACAACCACACCTCTAACCGGCGCTTAGGTATATCCAAGAGCGATGCCTACAACCTGTACCTGGCCTACTACAGCGGGCATGGCGGTTATGCCCGAGGCACCTGGAAGCGTTCATCCACCATCAAGGGCTATGCCAAAAAAGCGTCACGCCAGGCAGCTATTTACAAAGGGCAGCTGCGGCGCTGCCCAATTTAATTCGGCAGGCTGCGTCCGGCTACAGCTGGAACAGATTCTTGGGCGGCTGAGGCAGCTGGTCTGCCTGTCGGATCAGCTGGGTTAGCCAATTGATGTAGGGCTTTGCTTGTCGCAGCAGCTTGGCCACGCTGGCGTCGTTTTCGTCACTGCGAAAGGCGCGACGGAAAACCGGCGCGTAGTAAAGAGGCTTGCCAAAGTACACCGAGTGGCGGGTAAAGTGGTTGCGCAGCTCGTTGAACTCATCCCGGCTGTCAACCATGTTGGGTAAGATCACCACAGGAGGCGGCGGCCCCTCAACGTTGCTTTTTTGCCGGGCAAACAGCTCTTTGATTTCCTCAAGATATTTTAGCGTTGCGAAGACATCTGCGTCCCCAACCGAGGTGGGTACGAAAACAATGTCGCAGTGGTTCAGGAAGGTGCTTCGGGAGGGTTCGTTGCCCGCGGGACTGTCAAAAACGATGTACTTTTGCGTGTTGTTAAAGGGGAAATCCGATCCCATGTGATTGATCAGATTGCCATTGTTGGGCGACCCGGAGTTCAGAAAGAAGTCTTCATTTTCCAGTACCGTGAAGCGCGCGTTTTCAAACCGGCGCAAAGAATCGCTGCTGGTTTTTTGCACATCCAGGTCGATAAGCTCCACCCGAGAGTCCGGGTAAAGCGTGGCGAGGCCCAGACTTGCCATCAGCGCTAGGGTGCTTTTGCCAACCCCGCCTTTGGAGTTGGCAAAGACCACGCTGCGCGGCTTTGCTAGCGCAGGCTGCCGCTCCTCAGTTGGATACGCACCACTCAAGGGATGGACTCGTTCGAAGGCCAAGAACTACAGGTTGTCGCCGTTATCTTGCACCGGTTCATCATCGTCTTGAGCCACTGCAGCGGTGAAGGCCTCTAAACGGTCAGATACCACTGGTGCAACGTTTTCGTTAGCGTCCCAGTCCGTCGAAATTTCGCCGACTAACTTGGCGCCTTCCATGCATTCGATGGAGCCGTACTTGATGTTGCCGCGAATTCGGCCTGACGCGCACACGGTAAGTTTGCCTGAAAGCTGCAGGCTGTCTTCAACAGTGCCTTCGATCTCGGCGGTATCGCCGGAAATGTCACCAACAACGCAGCCCGAGGGGCCAACGATGAGGTGCTTCACCGCAACCTTGCCAACGATCTTGCCGTCGATGCGGGCGGTGCCGTCAATGGCCAAGGAGGCCCCTTCTAGATGTGTTGCTGGTCCTACGTAAAATTCGTAGCCTGAATCGTTCTGCGCCATGTCTGCTTTCCTGTATTTGAATCCAAATTCCTGTGTTCCAGCGATGAATACTGCTTATCGCTAGGCCTGTGAGGCGGCGATGGCCTCGGTGCTGTCCGGCTCGCCGGACATTGTTACTAGCTCGCCGGTGATGACAGCCCCGGGGCTGACCGCGAGTTTGTAAAAGCGAATAACCCCGCTGACTTCCGCCGATGCGCCAATGCTCACGCTGTCAGTGCCGGTGACATTGGCATCGACTTTGCCCGCAATTTCCACCCGCGGGGCATTGATCTCCCCGGTAAACGAGCCACCTTCAAGGATTTTCACGACGCTGGAATCTTCGCCATTGCAATTGACTGAACCATTCACGGTTCCCGCAATCACCAGTTCTTTGCAGAACGTGATATCACCGCTCAGCACGGTTCCTGCGGCAACCAGGCTTGTGGCTGCAATTGGGCTCTGTTTCGAGTTCATGGACCTAAATTAGGGTGGCACTTAACTGTATAGTCGGTCGAGTCTACTATAAGTTGACAAGAAAATTGCCACAATGGGCCGCAAGGCTTCTATCCGCGCTCAGACTAGTAGCTCACGCCCATGCCGGCCCGTGCGTCATTGCTCACGCCATAGCTGGGAATGGGGTAGCGCAGGCCGTTGCTGGCCAGAGCCTCCAGGCCTTGGATGACCTTGGGCAGGAAGTGCGGCGGAATGGCCATGAGCAGTTCATCTTCCATGACGCCGCCATAGCGACGCTCGGCAAAACAGGGAATGGACAAACTCGGCTCTCCAGTGGCCAGGGCTCGGCCCCAGCTGTCGGCGCAGGCGGACTCGCCCACGCAGGAGAACGTCAGCTTTTCGTAGCCCGTCCACTGCAGACCGTTGATGAACAGAATCATCTGGGCCGGGGTGGCGTAAATCAGGCAAATGTTCGGTGGATTGAGCCTGCCGCTGGCCAGGGGGCTTACGGCCATGGCCTCGAATTGACCGAAAGGCACCACGTCCATGGCCTGTTGATGAGCCGCTGCGTCTTCCGCCGTGCCGTACCAGACGCCGTTCATTCGCGCGCCGGACAACCACTCATCGCTGCGCGGGTGCAGGCCAATAACGGTACTGCACTGGGCGCCGACCAGGTCGCTGGCGGTAATGCCAACGGTCCAGCCGTTGCGCGACGCTTGGCCGACAATCTGGTCGGTGGTGTGAATGTCCTTGGGGCGGCGAATGCGAGGCACTTGAGTCATTTCTTCAGTGCTGGCGAACAATTTCATGCCAATGGGCGTGGTGCGCAGTCTCAGCAAACGATTTAAGTCATCGACGACTTTTGCGCCATCGAAGTCGAGGTCAGTGGCGATTAGATCCGACATGAAAAGTCTCCTAGTTAACTCTCGCTCCATGCGCGATGTTGTGGACAAAAAATTGGTAGCAGTGGCGGGCCAGGGCCCTCGATAATGCTCACGGCGGCCACGCTTTTGGGGAAAATTGCCGCGTACTTGCTCAGGCTTTGAGCCATCCACTCGTTGGTTTCGGTCATGGCCTCGGCCGGTTCATGGTAACGGTGGCGACGGGCTCGGAAACCTCGTAGATGATTTCTTGTTAGGCAGTGTGAGTCATGTTCCTTTCTCCCCAGGTAATGCTCGTAAACCTGAATTGCAGATTACTGTTGACTCTATCCTGCTGCCAAGGGCGTTACCGAACGAAAGGCGCGAAAGAATCGCACGTCTTTGAACTCATCAAACTCACCAAGATTCGGATAAGTCAGAGCCTCTGACTGGTGGAAGAGCTGAAAATCCGCATCGTCGATTTGGCTGATGCGAGAGTCGGCAACAATGGTTTGTTGCGCTAAGCCCTTCACCCACTGCAGCAGCGGATAGTTGCTGCGGTCGTAAAGCACGTCGGCCATCAGCACGAGATCAACGTCTGCGGCAAGGTCGGCGGCGTCTTGGACATACTCCAGTTCGGTACTGTTGAGCTGGGCATTCGTCCGGGTAATCAGCAATGCGTCGTCGTCGTTGTCGCAGGCGACGACCTGTGCAGCGCCGGCAAGTTTGGCGGCGATGGCCCCGATCCCGCAGCCGCAGCCCACGTCCACGACGCGCTTGCCCGCCACAACGCCCGGGTTTTGGAACAGCCAGCGGGCAAGGGCTAAACCGCTGCCCCAACAAAACGCCCAGTAGGCGGGTTTTGCGATGACGGCATGCATTACGTCGGCGGGCAGGGGCCCGGTTTGGTAGTCAGCGTTGATCAGCGCCAGCTGGATTTGCTCGACGCTGGGCAGCCGCGTGATTTCGAGTTTCGCGTCGGGTAGCGTGCGGCGAAGCGCGGCGAGACTTTGGTTCATGGTTGTTTGCATCGTCCTATGTTAACCCGGGAGCCGTGCCTCGTTATCCGCTAAGTGGCCGCAGTAACGTTAGTCGCCCGGAGCGATTGGGCATCGCGGCAAAGGGTGATTTGTTGATGGGCAACTAGTTGTGCCAAGGCAAAGACCGTAATCTCGCCCCATCGAAAAATGAGTCCAAGCCCCGGGGAGCAGGTATGAGCAGTTCAGATCAAACAACGTCGCAAGGTGGGGACCGCAGTGGTGCCGAGAGTTTGGTGCAGACATTTGTGGATGCCGGGGTGAACGTTTGCTTCGCCAACCCAGGCACTTCAGAGATGCACTTTGTGGCCGCCTTAGACAGCAATCCGGAAATGCGCTGCGTGTTGGGTCTGTT
>CAZWQK010000027.1:0-11038 GCA_964635835.1 uncultured Pseudomonadales bacterium | reverse complement strand
AGGCCACCCATCTCCATCAAGGTGTCGCGGATTTGAGATAACTCAAGGTCATACTGCTCAGAAATGTGCTTTTGCATAACGTACCCCTAGCCATATCGGCCGGTTATGTAGTCTTCCGTTTGTTTTTCATCCGGGTTGCGGAAAATCTTGTCAGTGGTGCCAAATTCAATCAACTCGCCAAGATACAAAAACGCAGTGTAGTCGGATACCCGGGCGGCCTGCTGCATATTGTGCGTGACGATGGCGATGGTGTAGTCATCTTTCAATTGGTGAATAAGCTCTTCGATCTTAAGCGTGGAAATGGGGTCCAGGGCAGACGCTGGTTCATCCAGCAGCAGCACTGACGGGCGAATTGCGATAGCACGCGCAATCACCAGGCGTTGCTGCTGACCACCGGACAATCCCAGCGCTGAATCTCTTAGCCGATCCTTAACCTCATCCCACAGCGCGGCGCTTTTGAGCGCCCATTCAACCCGCTCATCAATGACCACCTTGGAGGTTTCACCCTGAATGCGCAGCCCATACGCGACATTTTCGTAGATACTTTTAGGAAAGGGGTTAGGGCGCTGAAATACCATGCCGATTTTGCGTCGCAAATTCGCCACGTCCACGCGTTCATCGTAGATACTGCGCTCTTCAAACTCGATATCGCCGGTAATGCTGACGTCATCGATTAGGTCATTCATGCGATTGAAACATCGCAGCAAGGTTGATTTTCCGCAGCCTGATGGCCCGATAAATGCTGTGACTTTACGGGTTGCAATTTGCATATTGATGTTCGCTAAAGCCTGCTTGTCGCCGTAAAACAGGGACAGGTCTTTAACGCTTAAGCTGGTCTGTTCAAGCGTTTTGTCCACTGGTGCTTCGGCGTTAGGATTGGATGATGTCATAGACATTAACTTTCGACTCCTCGGTAAAGGCGCTCAAGGCGACCACGCAGTGTGATAGCAGTGAGGTTTAGCGCAACGATAAGGGTGACCAACAACAAGGCGGTGGCGTAGACCAGCGGTCTGGCCGCTTCAACGTTAGGGCTCTGGAAGCCAACATCGTAAATATGAAACCCAAGGTGCATAAATTTGCGCTCCAAGTGCAAATAAGGGAAGTTCGCATCCAGGGGTAGGGTAGGCGCCAGCTTCACCACGCCCACCAACATTAGGGGAGCCACCTCTCCGGCAGCGCGCGCTACCGCCAGAATCACGCCGGTTAGAATTGCGGGGCTGGCCATGGGCAAAATCACTTTAAACAATGTCTCTGCCTGTGTTGCGCCCAAAGCCATGCTGCCTTCACGCAACGATCGTGGAATCCGAGTCAAGCCTTCCTCCGTCGATACGATAACCACGGGAACGGTGAGCAAAGCCAAGGTTAACGATGCCCACATTAATCCCGGCGTGCCGAAGGTGGGCGCTGGGAGAGCCTCAGGGTAGAACAACTGATCAATGTTGCCGCCGAGAAAATAGACAAAGAACCCCAAACCGAATACGCCGTAAACGATGGAAGGTACGCCGGCGAGGTTATTCACTGCGACTCGGATAATTCTTACTAATGGACCCTGTTTGGCGTATTCGCGCAGATAGACTGCTGCGATAACACCGAAAGGCGTGACGATGACGGACATCAGAAGGACCATCAAAATGGTGCCAAAAATCGCCGGGAAAACGCCGCCCTCAGTGTTCGCTTCTCGGGGGTTTTCAGAAAGGAATCGCCACAGGTTGGAAAGGTACAGTACGCCTTTTTCAATGCCGCCCATGGGATTCGGCCGCCAAATGTGCAAAACGTCCGACATCTTGATGTTAATGAGGGACTGATCAGCGGTCTCGATCAACAAATAGCCTTGGTTGAGCTGCGCGTAGAGCGCACGTAGCTCGGTGCTGCTGATGGCGTACTCATCTCTGAGGGCTTGCTCCTCGGCGGTGATGCTCGCCAGCCTGGGCACGGTCAGGCCTGAGAGTTCGATTCGCCGCCGCTCCAGGCGCAAACGCTCCAGGTCATTGTTAATGCGGTTTAGCACGCCTCCCTCGAGGTCATCAATCTTGCTGCGAATCTCTGATGTCCCGGCAAGTCGGTCGACGACGGCTGGAAGAACATCGGTGCCAGCGAACACAGTCAGATTCGCGTCACGCTCATTAACATCAACGGGCACTTCAACTCTCACGGGCACGCCATAGGCGTTACCCCACTCCAGCCGTTCTATGGCCACCACGTCCTCTGGATAGGTCATGGCGGTGATCTGAGCTTGGTATATCCAGCGAAAATCTGGGGCCGCTACTTTGCGGTTGCCAGTTTTAACCAGCCAGCGCTGCATCACGTCGCTGTCTGGATTGACCCATGTAGCTGGGCCGCCGCTTTCTAAAAATTGCTCTACCGGAAGGGTATCCAGCTCGATTAACTCGCCGTAAACCTGTCCAGTTTTGCCGGTTTCAGTTTCATACTCGATAAGCGCGATGTCTGATGGCCAAAAGTGGGCGAGACCTTTTGCAGCGAGTAGCAGCAATATGCCCACTACGGCGGTGACGCTGATGCCAACGGCGGCGGCGTTCATCCAGATCCAAGGTTCCCCTGACGCAAACCAGCGTTTAAAAAAAGACGTTTTACCCGGAGCGCGGTTGATGGACTGAGTCATGTTATAGGCTTCCATATCGGGCACGCAGCCTTTGGCGTACAACTTCGGCGACGGTGTTTAGCACGAAGGTGAAGGCAAATAGCACCAGCGCGGCGAGGAACAGTATGCGGTAGTGGGTACTGTCTAGTTCCGATTCCGGCAGCTCCACGGCGATGTTGGCGGCAAAGGTTCGCATGCCCTCAAAAATATTCCATTCCATAAGAGGGGTGTTGCCCGTTGCCATAAGAACGATCATGGTCTCGCCCACTGCTCGGCCCATGCCGATCATGACTGCGGAGAAAATACCCGGGCTCGCCGTTAGCAGAACGACCTTCACCAGAGTTTGCCATTCCGTAGCGCCCAGGGCCAAAGAGCCTCTGACCAGATGTGTTGGCACTGCGTACACTGCGTCTTCGGCGATAGAGAAAATCGTCGGGATAACCGCCAGTCCCATAATAAGACCGACAATCAGCGCATTGCGCTGGTCGTAGTCCAGACCGAGGACCGTGCGGAACCAGGCCCGGCTGTCGCCAAAGAAAAATGCCTCTTCAAACCAAGGGCCAGAAACGAAGGCCGCATATACCGTGAGAATAATTAGCGGGACCACAATCATGCCGTACCAACCGTCGAAGCGCCGCGTAAGCTGGTCAGGCAGAAGCGACCACAGCATAGCCAGCAAAAATAAACCCACGGGTAAGACCACGAATATGCTTAGCACGCTGGATAAATTGTCTTCGACGATGGGGGCGAGCCAAAGACCACCGATAAACCCAAGAATCACCGTTGGCAGTGCGGCCATAATTTCAATGCCTGGCTTGACCCAGCTACGCATGCCTGGTGCCATAAAATAGGCTGTGTAGATGGCTCCCATGATGGCAATGGGTACTGC
Organism: uncultured Pseudomonadales bacterium; assembly: GCA_964635835.1. Taxonomy (GTDB): domain Bacteria; phylum Pseudomonadota; class Gammaproteobacteria; order Pseudomonadales; family Azotimanducaceae; genus UBA4421. The sequence goes on along the minus strand of CAZWQK010000027.1, from coordinate 7,550 downwards.
AAATAGCAGCGCATAAAAGGCCGCTTTTACGGTACCAAAAGCTAATGGGGTCAGCGAAAACTTGGGCTCAAAATCGTTGTCCGCGGAAGAAGACTGCCAACTGTAAATGGGTTCGTTGTAGCCTTCGTACCAGGTCTCAGACCAAAGCGCGCTGAAGGAAATTTCCGGGTGCTCGTTATGCAGCGTTAACAGGCTCACCAGGCTGTCGTCTGGCGCACTGACCAAGGCATTTGATCTGGGTGAGATCGCGACCGGAGCGTTTTCCGGTAAATTCGCCGGGAAGCTGGCCAGTTGGCGTCCGGACGTGGGGTACATCAGATGCACCGCGCCGGCGTCATCGATGGCCATAAATCCTTTGCGGCGCGGTTCCGTTACAAAACGACGCACGGGGATGTCCAGTTTGAACTGGCGAATGGCGTCTAGCCGTGTGCCCAAGGAGTCGGTGTAGATACCAAACTGGGTAATGTTGCCGTCAGCCGTGGCTGCAACCAGGGAGTAGCGTCCCAGCAATGGTGCGACGGCGGTGAGTGTCTGATCCGGCTGTAGGAGCGTGCCCGCGTACATCCGAGTCGGCTGATTTAGTGATCCGATTCCATAAATCTCGATCTCGCCGTTAGCGCCGATAACGTAGATCCACTGGTTGCGCGGGCCAATGTACAGGCTGGCAATGGTAAAGCCTGCGTTAAGCGTCACTTGCTGTGGCGGCGTTAAATCAAAACCAAGCTCCACGTCCCGGAATTTATGCAGCAGCACTTGGCTGCCAGATCCGCTGGCGATGAGAAGCTCAGTATCGAACAGGTGGGTGTCAAAGGCCTGGGCATCACCAATGGCTATGCCCTGACGCCCAAATGGGAAATCTATGGACGAAGCCAACTGGCGCTGGTTTTCCACAAAGTTCACCACGTGCTGGGCCCGCAGAAACTGTAGGTTGTTGGCGTCATCTACCGCGGCGTAGAGATCGACCATGGGGTAGGTTCGCTTTATGGACCGAATCTGCAAGCCCAGATCAAAAGCAGCTACCGGGCGGCCGCTGCTTTGGTCATAAAATTCAACGATGCCGTTGGAGCTGAAACGGGAGACAACTTCACCATTTTCGCTGATGTCCACAAGCGCAGTTGGACGCTCCACGGTTTGAATTTGCTTGCCCAGCTGAATATCAGCGCTGGCGAATATGGGTGCGACCACCCACATTAAATAGGCAAAAATCAGCGTGATAGCCGCGATAACGGCGCCGCCTCCGATCCCCACCACAGTTTCAGTGAAGCGATTGATCCAATGGCGACGCCGCGACAGGCGTCCGAAAGAGTCGACTTCATTCATTCAGAACGACCTGTCCAGCGAGTGAGAGATTTAGTTGAGTTTACTGAGCTCACGCCGTGCAACCTCCGGCGAGACGGGAATATACCCATCCTTTTCAACAATTTCTTGTCCTTCTTTTGATAACACCAGCTTGATAAATTCTCGTTCAAGTGGTGGCAACGGTTCGCCGGGTTTTTTGTTCACGTAGACGTAGAGATATCTTGACAACGGGTAGTCGCCGCTCAGCGCATTCTCTGGTGTGGCAGCAACAGACGCACTACCGTTTTTCGACAGCGCCAGGGCCTTCACTCCTGAAGTGATATAGCCGATACCTGAATAACCAATACCATTGAGGGAAGAGGCCACTGCCTGAACTACTGACGCGGACCCCGGCTGTTCATTAACGCTGCCTTTAAAATCTCCAGAGCAAAGTCCGACCTTCTTGAAGTAACCATAGGTGCCGGAGACAGAGTTTCGTCCATAAAGCTGAATTGGTCTTTCTTGCCAGCTGCCATCCAGATCAAACCCACCCCACGAATCAACGCTAACCGGAGCGCCGCAGCGTCGCGTTTCCGAAAATGCGGCGTCAACCTGTGCGATTGACAATGCGTCGAGGGGGTTGTCCTTATGCACGTACACTGCCAAGGCATCAATGGCGACCCGGATAGCCGTAGGTTTGTAACCGAAGCGGCTCTCGAAGGCTTCGATCTCCTTGTCTTTCATGGCGCGGCTCATGGGGCCAAAGTTAGCAGTACCCTCAGTCAGGGCAGGTGGCGCGGTGGAGGAACCCGCAGCCTGGACTTGGATATTGACGCTGGGATAATTGCGCTTAAATCCTTCTGTCCAAAGGGTCATCAAGTTGGCCAGGGTATCTGAGCCAATGCTGGACAGATTGCCAGAAATGCCTGTGACGCTCTCATAGTGAGCCAACTCTTCATCAGCAGCGGTTTCACTGACCGTAGACGAACTTTCAGCCACGGCAACCGGATTTACGGATACCACCTCAACAGCCTCCGGTGCTTGAGCGACAGCTGCTTGCTTTGGCGCTTCGTCGTTGGAGCAGGCAGCCAGCAGTAGGACAGTCCCCAATAACGGCAGGAATCGGACAGGTTTACCTCCTGCAGAGCGGGAAGAAAGAACAGATTTTAGATAGTCGATCATAATTGCTTCTCTTTTTCTCAAATGAAGACCCCGAGGAGTCTTGTTAACAGCTAGCCGACGGCATCGGTAGCAATAGCTTGGGCCTCAGACGCAGGTCTGAAGTCGCAGTAAAAGGTGCTGCCTTGATTCAAGGTGCTGTCAATTTGCAGCTGGGAATTGTGTCGTTTCAGTACGTGTTTCACGATGGCGAGCCCCAGACCCGTACCGCCTCTTGCTTGAGCTCCTGAGACATCGACTCGGAAGAAGCGCTCTGTGAGCCGATCTATGTACTCTGCGGGTATGCCGGTGCCGCTGTCCGTTACCGCCAGCCTGACGGTGCCGTTGGCAATATTTCGCCAGCTGATTTCAATACCCGTGGATTCATTACTGTGGCGGATGGCGTTACTGAGCAGATTGACGCACACCGAGTGAAGCTCTTTTTCGGTACCCAGCACACTGGCTTTGGAGTCCAAGCGAACGGCTATTTGGTTTGGATAACTTTGCAAAGACTCCAGTTCGTGCACAGCGTTTTGAATCAGATTCGGCATAGCAACCACTGACGGTTCGACGATATCGCTGGAGGCTTCCAGCTGGGTCAGCAGCAACAGGTCTTCGACCAGTGACTGCATGCGATTCAGCGGTGTGGCGAATTTCCCCACAAGCTGCAGCCGCAGGTCATCGGATACTGAATCGTCGTTAATGGTTTCCAAGTAGCCATTCACCACGGTCAACGGTGTTCGTAACTCATGAGAGACATTGGCAACAAACTGCTGGCGCATGGTTAGCAAGCGATTCGACGAGGTGATGTCACGAACTAGGATCAACTTGCGCTGAGAATCCGAATCAAATCGACGCGCTTCCAGCTGGCGCTCGGGGTCAAGAGGGGAGTTGAACTCGAAGGTGGGGCTATCGTCTTCTTGACGTAGAAAAGCGGCAAAATCTGGGTTGCGCACGATGTTCGCAAGTCCCAGGCCGGAGTCTTCTTTTTTCAGATTGAACATCGTTATCGCCGCCGTGTTCATGGTTTCAATGGCACCGCTGGCATCCAGCAAAATTACTGCGTCGGGAATCAGCTCTGTGACGCCGACGATTTCTCGCACTCGCGCCAACATAGATCGGGCGCGATGGCGTTCTCTACCCAGCTGCCGATAGGGCGAGTTTGCCAGTTCGTACCATGACTCCGAGCCGTTTTTGGGCAGACTGAGTGGGCGCCGGGCCCACTGGCGGAATTTTTCAAACTCGCTGTATTGGCGCGTAATCCAAATCATGGCGGCGAGAAAAAAGGCCCAGCCCATTTGATCGGTGAGCAAGCCACCGCAGACCGCAAGAATCCCCAATAACCCGATAAAACGTAGTTCGTTGGTGGATCTCATTGTCCGGAAGCCTCCAAAGCGCCCGTTCGTTGAACGGCCGCAACAGTGCTATCGCTATGTGACAGCATGATGACATTTTTACCCGTCGGGCTAGGCTTAAACATCTTATCTCTCGATAACCAATTGACGGCTTAGTATTTGATCATCAAATCAAGCATAAAACGCGTGTAATCTTCCTCGTTGCCGAAATCTACGTTGCGTTCGTTCAAAAATAACGTGCCCCCGACTTTCACTTTTTTGTTGAAGCTGTAGCTGGCGGCTAACTTGTGGCCCTTGGCATCGGTACCGCCGCCGCCGAAGTCAGAATCCGTGAGCAGTGCGTAGACGGAATTGGCCTCGATATCCTGATATGCCCAGCCCAGGCTCCAGTCCGCCACGCTAAGCTTGGTGCCGAAAACGTAGCCAGCGTCGTGATCGTTAGCGCCTAAATTCTTCACGTAGTCGGCGTAAACCGATGCCTTGCCCAGGCTGGTGGGGAACTTCAATTCGGTGAAGCCTTCGAGTAACTCAAAGTCAGCAACGTAGTGGCCATTTGCGGTCAGGCGATTGCCAGAGAAGTCACTGGCACCCCTAAGATCTTCAAGATCTACCGTTGGCTGGTTGAGACCGGTGTACTCGTAGTAGCCCATACCGGCGGTCAGCTTGGCAGATGCAAACGCAGGGACCGTGATGCCAGCTTGCGCGCCCAGCAACAACACGTCGTTACCGCTCTTAGATTCATCAATCCACGTACCCAGGGCGTTAACGAAGATATCGCCTTGAGCGTACTTAAGGCCAAAACCTTCCGGGCGCAGGTCACCGTCCCACAGTAAGCCATTACCGCCTACCCGAAGCAGGGTGTTTTTGAACTTGCCCGCATAGATGTCCAGATTCTGATCCGTAGGTTGGAAGCGCACGTAGGCCTGATCGATATTCACGCCCTTGGAGGAGAAGTTGTCACCGAGGGTCTGATTAGTGGAAATCGGATCATCGCTACCGCTGGCTAGCTCAAAGCCCAGCATGGTGCTGTCGTTGATCATCGCTTTCATGCCCACTCGGGCGCGGATGCGGTTGCGCAAACGATCTGGCTTGCCCTCTACATCGATAGACTCGTACCGATAACGCAGGTCGGCATTGAGTTTGATTCGATCTGCGGGCTGCGCCGCGGAGGGTTGGGGGTTACTGGCCGCTACCGCTTCTGACTTTATAACCCCACTGTGTTGTTGCGCCTCTAGCGTCTCCAATCTGGCGGACAGCGCCCGCAACTCCGCACGAAGCTGAGCAATGGTGGCGGCATCATCGTTGGCCCAAACGTTTGGCGTGCTTAAGCAAAAGACCGCGCCCAAGCCGATCAAAGCTGATCGGATCCTTGAAGCTGAACTCGACATATCAATTCCCTACGTAATTAAAACGCGGGAAGGGTGACGGTTGAATGTTACTTATTTATGACAATGTGACACTTTTCAGGGTCCCATAATCATGCCGCCGACTCAGCGGTACGGGTCGGCGGCATGGGTAGAAGGCTTAAATCGCTTAGACCTCCATGGGCTTCAATAGCTTTGGCCAGCGCTCCATGCTGGCTTCAATTTGTTCGCCAATGGCTTCAACGCTCCAGGGATCAGACATAGGATCTTTTTCGGCCAGGACATCATACTGCCAGGACAACAGGGTGGTTCTGTTGCCGCTGACGCAAAACTGACGCCCGGTAACCTTCGCCGCTGCATCCGTACACAGCCACGCTACGGTGGGCGAAACCTTTTCTGGGGCCATGCGCACGGCGGTTTCGTCGCTTTCAGGCATCAAGTCTTCAGTCATTCGAGACAAGGCCGCTGGAGCCAGTACGTTCACCGTGATCCCATACTTTACGCCCTCTAAGGCCAGTACCCGCATGAAACCAGCCATGCCGGCCTTGGCGGCGCCGTAGTTGGCTTGCCCGAAGTTGCCGATTAACCCCGACGTGGAGCTGGTCATAATGATTCGACCGCCTTCACCTTGCTCGAGCATTTGCGCCCAGGCGTGCTTGGTCGCCAGGTAGCTACCACGCAGATGGACGTCAATAACCGCATCCCATTCCGCGTCCGTCATATTTTTAAAGGAGCGGTCGCGCAAAATGCCGGCGTTGTTAATCAGAATGTCCAGGCGCCCGAAATTGTCCACCGCGCACTTCACCATGGCCGCTGCGGCATCGTCGTCGGTGACCGAGCCGTAAGTGGCCGCAGCCTGGCCGCCAGCAGCGCGAATTTCCTCTACCACGGCATCTGCCATGCTAGTGCCACTGCCGGTGCCATCCCGGGCCCCGCCCAAGTCGTTTACAACGACGCTGGCGCCGTGCTGTGCTAGCAGCATGGCATGAGCCCGGCCTAGGCCGCCGCCGGCGCCGGTAACAATGGCTACCTTTCCATCCAATAAACCCATAGTCCTCTCCTCGTTGTGTTTTAAGCTCTAGCTCACGACCGCCAAGATACTCTTGGGGTGTTGGCGGCAAATCGCCGCGCTGTTGTGCGTCAATTGACGCGGTGTTAAAGACGAATTTCAACGACTCAAATGTTGGTGCCTGAATTCCGGGCGCGCAAGCCCTGATTAACGGACTTAGGTCTTAATGGCGATGGAGCCCGTTCGCTTCATGTCTCGATACAACGCGTTGAATCCCCAGCCAGCCATAGCGCTAAAGAGCGCGGCTGCGCCGAACACCCAGGAGCCAATGCCCGCCCAAGAGCCGCCTGATACGGGGTTACTGGACCATCCGGCGTAAAGCAATATGCCCAGGAATGGCGCCGTTGCGCCGCGCAACCCGGTCAGCGTCACGTGCAGACCCATATAGGCAGCGAGCTGATCTTGGCGGGCAAAATCGTTGTGCCCCAGTTGCCACGCCAGGGTGCCGCCGCCTCGAGCCACCCCCATGATGGTGCGCGCGATAACCAACCAAGTTAAGGATTCCAGCATCGCCCCCACCATGGTGAGCAGCTGGGCGATTATCCAAAGCACGCTTTGGCGTGAGCGAAATTGAGCCACGTGTACGCGGTCTAGATACGCCGCCCAGACGGGCATGGAAACCAAACTGATGGCAAAGGGAATGACCATGGTAATGAGTATGGACACGGTGTAGGACGCCTCCATCTGGCGGGTCACAATGAAAATCAGCGGTGCCTCGATGAGCATGTTGCTGAAACCCGCGCCAAACATGTTCAGCTGATACCAGCGAAATAACCTGTCCTCTTTGAGAATTTGCAGGAAGCCCAGGGCCGCCGTGGGACTGCGGCGCTCCGCACGTTCTCGCACCCGCTGACGTGCTTCACCAACCACCCGAACTTGGGCAAAGAACAGCAAGCCAAGACAGCCCATGAGTGCGCCGCCCCAATAGATCCAACCCAAACTCTGCGGATAGGCATCCAGTAACGGGCCGATGGCGGATGAAATGACGACGGTCATCACCGCGTTGATCATTTGCAGTTGGCTGGTGGCTCTGGCTCGCTGGTGCCGAGCATAATTCAAACTCCAAATGACGCTGCGCACGGTAACGACGCCGGCCAGCAGCACTCGGGAGGCGATCATGGCGGACACCAAAACTGCGGCGCCAAACTCACCGCTAGGTACCAGGGCGACAGCGATCACGCAGCCAATGATCAACGCCTGCAGTAGACAGGCCATGGCAACTTTGGACCGACCAGCTGCCAAACGACTCCAGAAAAAGCTGGAAAGATTGGCAAACATAGGTGCAGCGCTGACCAAGGCCAGCACAAAAGGACTGACCTGATAGAT
>CAZWQK010000026.1:0-11055 GCA_964635835.1 uncultured Pseudomonadales bacterium | reverse complement strand
CGGTGATTTTCGTTGGCGCCACCACCGAAAACCCCTCCTTCGAGGTGAACCCGGCCTTGCTGTCCCGAGCCCGGGTTTATGTTCTGCAGAATCTAGGCGACGCGGAACTGGCCGAGGTGCTGCAGCGTGGCGCAAGTGTCCTGGGTTGCAGGTTGGGCCCCCAAGCGCAGCAGGTATTAATTGACGCGGCCGATGGCGACGCCAGGCGCGCGCTGAACATGCTGGAAATTGCCGCCCAGCTAGCCAGTGACGAAATCTCCTCAGACATGGTTCTTGCGGTTTCGTCAGAGCAACTGCGCCGATTTGATAAGGGCGGGGATATCTTCTACGAGCAAATATCCGCTCTGCATAAATCCGTGCGGGGCAGTGCGACGGATGCAGCTTTGTACTGGTTTTGCCGCATGCTCGATGGTGGCGCGGATCCACGCTATATCGGCAGGCGGCTGCTGCGCATGGCCAGTGAAGATATCGGCAACGCGGATCCCCGGGCTCTGCAGCTGGCAGAGTCGGCTATGGCCACTTACGAGCGGCTGGGTTCGCCAGAGGGCGAGCTAGCCTTGGCGCAAACGGTACTTTACCTGGCCAGCGTGCCGAAGAGTGATGCTGCGTACAAAGCCTTCGGCGAAGCCATGGCCTTCGTTCGACAAACGCCGTCCCACAGCGTGCCAATGCACCTGCGAAATGCGCCGACCAAACTCATGCAATCGCTAGGCTATGGAGACGGTTATCGACATGCTCACAACGAAGGCGACGACGTGGTTGGAGCTTACGCGGCGGGAGAGCATTACTTTCCAGATGAATTGGAGCCCGCGACGTTCTATCATCCCGCCGCCGTAGGGCTTGAAGATAAAATCCGTCAGCGATTGCAGCGCTTGGCCCAAGCAGACGAAGAAGCTAAGCACTGCTCCTAACGCCGACACCAAAGCTTTTAGAGCCCTGGATACTTACTCATCTGTTACGGAAAACGTCATGTTAGACATCAAGCTATTACGCAATAATCCAGAAGCGGTCGCGAAGGCATTACGAGTCAAAGGTTTTACCTTCGACATCGCTGCTTTTGCATCCCTAGAAGAGCAGCGTAAAACCTTGCAGCAGCGCACAGAGGAGCTGCAGAACGAGCGTAATGTGAAGTCAAAATCCATTGGCAAAGCCAAATCTCAAGGTGAGGATATTGCTCCACTGCTGGCGCAAGTGGGGGATTTGGGCGAGCGTTTAGACGAATCAAAAGCCGCATTTGCGCAGGTCCAAGAGCAGCTCCAGGCCCTGCTAATGTCTCTGCCGAATATTCCGGATGCCAGCGTGCCAGAGGGTTCTGACGAGGCGGACAACGCACTATTGCGGACCTGGGGTGAACCCAAAACCATGGATCATGAGCCCCTAGATCATGTGGATTTGGCCGGCGAGGGCGGGCTGGATTTTGAAACCGCTGCCAAGGTTACCGGCGCGCGCTTTGTCGTCATGCGCGGACCGCTGGCGCGGCTGCACCGAGCGCTGACCCAGTTCATGCTGGATCTGCACATCCAGCAGCACGGCTATGAAGAAGTCTATGTTCCCTACATGGTGAATGCGGACAGCGCTCGAGGCACGGGTCAGTTACCCAAGGCAGCGGAGGATATGTTCCAGCTAGAAGGTGAACAAGGCTATTACTTAGTGCCTACAGCGGAAATTCCCGTGACCAACATCTACCGAGGAGATATTTTAAATGAGGCCGATCTCCCCGTGCGGCACGTGTGTCATACACCTTGTTTTCGCAGCGAGGCAGGCAGCTATGGCCGGGACACCCGGGGCATGATCCGCCAACACCAGTTCGAGAAAGTGGAGCTGGTACAGCTAGTGCACCCGGAAACCTCATGGGATGCTTTGGACAGTCTTAGCGGACACGCAGAGGCAGTGCTGCAGCAGCTGGAGCTGTCGTATCGGGCCATGGTTCTGTGTGGCGGTGATCTGAGCTTTACTGCGGCAAAAACCATCGATTTGGAGGTCTGGCTGCCCAGTCAGAACCAGTACCGGGAAATTTCCTCCTGCAGTAATTTTTTAGACTTTCAGGCCAGGCGCATGCAGGCCCGATACCGAGATGCTCAAGGCGACATCCATTTGCTGCACACCCTCAATGGCTCAGGATTGGCGGTAGGGCGCACCCTAGTCGCGCTGATTGAAAACTACCAGCAAGGTGACGGAACAATGCTGCTGCCTGATGCGCTAAGACCCTATTTGGGAGGCACTGACCGCTGGCCGCTCAATCCTTAGTTCAGTGCCCGAGGAAGCATAACAGCATATGTTTTACCTGCCTCTCTTTCATCGGCTCCAAGGTGCCCAGTGCGTGGTGGTTGGCGGCGGGCAAACGGCGCTGCGGAAACTGCGCTGGCTGGTTCGGGCCGGAGCGCAAATAACCGTTATCGCGCCGGAGGTAGATCCTGAGATCCAGCGCATGCGCGACGCCGGCCAACTGCGGATTGAAAAACAGACCTTCGACCCACAAACCGTCCACGGCGGATTGCGCTTGATTATCAGCGCCACCAATGCGCCAAACGTAAGCGAGGCGGTTTTTTTGGCGGCGCTAGAACACGATGTTTTGGTGAACTGCGTTGACCGGACAGAGCTGTGCACCATTATTTTTCCCGCCATTATCGACAGGCTGCCTATTTTGGTCGCGGTCTCCAGTATGGGGCAGTCGCCAACCTTGGCCCGCAGCGTACGCGGCTGGATAGAAACCCGGCTGCCGCAGGGGCTTGGGCGGCTGGCAGAGCTGGCGGGGCGTCTACGCTCTCAGGTCAAACAAGAGCTGCCCAGTGTTGATGCGCGCAAGGCCTATTGGGATGCAGTTTTTGCCAGCGCTGCCGCCGACAAAGCCATACAGGGCAACCTAGAAACTGCGGTGAGCTTGGCCCAAGAAATGCTAGAGGGCCAATCCAGCACCGGTGAAATTCTCTTGGTGGGTGCGGGTCCCGGCGACCCGGATCTCATCACGCTACGGGGGCTTCGCGCCATACAAACCGCTGACGTGCTGATGTACGACAAGTTAGTGAATCCGGCGCTGCTGGATTACGCCCGCCGGGATGTGGAACTGGTGGACGTGGGCAAGCAGGGGCCCCGGGAGGCTGCTGGTGCTGAAGGCTGGGGAGCAAGTAAACGTACCTCTGACCGCTTACGACCCAGCGGTACGCAAATGCAGGCAGCCATTAATCAGCGCATGATCGAAGAGGCCAAGGCCGGCAAGAAAGTTGTGCGGCTTAAGGGCGGTGACCCATTTATTTTTGGACGTGGGGGTGAGGAACTATTGGCTGCCGCCGAGCATGGCCTGAGTGTGGCTGTAGTACCTGGCATCACTGCGGGTATGGCTGCAGCCAGTTATGCGGGTATTCCATTGACGCATCGACGGGTTAGCCAGGCGGTTCGATTCTTGACCGGGCATCGGGTGGTCGACGCGGAAAACACCGAGTGGTCGGACTGGGCCCGTGACGATCAAACCCTGGTGATTTATATGGGTTTGGTGAGCCTGCCCAGTATCCAGCGCTGTTTGCTCGAAGCCGGCCGCGGGGGGCAAACGCCAACGGTGTTGATCGAAAACGCCACCCTAGAAAACCAGCGGGAAATCTACGCGACATTGGATGCGCTGCCTCAATCCGTGGCCGCTGCGGAGATTACCGGGCCCTCGGTGATTATCGTAGGCGAGGTCGTCGATGTGCCTCGGCAGGCTGAGGCCGCTCGAGTAGACTCAGCCAGCCAGGCCTCAAAATTGCTATAGAAAGTCCCTACAGACAGTTGGTTGGTCGGGGCAAGCCGGCGATTTTTGCAGCGGTCACCGCCGGGCTGCCGCCAAAAAGCGTCATTAAATAAACGCTGTTGCCGCGCTCTGATCCGCAGCTCTCTCTAACCAGCTTAACCAATGGGCGCATGGCCGGGGCAGTTTCGGTTTTGCGGTAAAACTCCCGGAGCAATTGCAGGATCTCCCAATGGTCAGGGGTAAGGGTAATGTCTTCACTCTGCGCTAGCAGTTGGGCATTGGTTTCAGACCAATCGCTAAGGTTGACTAAGAATCCCTCCTGGTCGCGCTGCAAAACCGCTGGGGTATCGTCAGTCATTTATTCCTTCCAGCTAACGATGGGTGAGCATTGCTCGGTCAGCGCTACGAAGTCCGGGTACTCGAGTCTCAACAAGGTGCCGGTCAGGTCAGAGCCAACCCCGCGGGCCTGGGCGTCTGGAGCCAGCAGGAACAGATCGACAGGCTCAATTCCCGCCTCCAGCGCCTGTGCGTGAGCGTAGATACCGTCTCCCAGCAACAAAAACTTATCGCCTCTGCTGCAGCGGCGTGTGCAGGAGGTGAGGCCAGTAGCGCTGAAAATCAAATGCAGGCTCATGGTTGGGCGGTAATGACTACATCGCTGGCAGCAATGAGGGACTGTTGCTCAACGAACGTCAGTGGCTTTATGTCCAGTGACGCGTCAGGTTGAATCTGTTGGCTGCTTAAGGAATCCGCGCAGACATAGAGTTCTTCGATGTCGTAGGTGGGCAAGGCGGCTAATACCCGGGATACGGTTTTTTGTCCTTGTGGTGCGCCGTCCTGATTGCCCTGAAGATTCCAAACGCCTTGATCCCGGCACAAGATGGCCACTCGGCCATCGAACACTGCGGCTACCATGGCAGCTTCCAGTTGCTCCAGCGCATGGGTACTGCCATAGGGCGTACGGCTAATGATAAATAGATAGCGCTTCACGCCGGGAACTCCACGTACCGATCGGCAGCGTTAATGGCGGCGATAAGCTGGCCTAAACCGACCAGCTCAAAGCCGTGTGCCAGAGAGGGGTGTGCCAGTTCGTAACGGGACTGCTCGGTTTCGTTAATGACCCCGCGTTTAATGCCGCTGGCGATACAAATGGCCAACTCGATTCCCTGTCGCGCAAGCTGCTGCCAGCGTTTCAGCAGATCGGTATCGAAGTGCTCTTGGGGTGCCACCTGGCCAGCCAGGCCCTGATAAACCCCATCGTGAAAAAAGAATACTCGTTCGATACGGTGGCCTTCAGCCAATAGTGCCCATGCAAAGCCCAGGGCGTGGTCTGCGGCGGTACCGGCGTAAGGAGCACCGTGAACTGCGAGGGCGTAATTCATAACCGCAGAATAGCAAAAGGCCAAGCCATGGAAACCCTCGGTTAGCCGTTTACCGGCTGCTCGACATCGCGAAAGCCTCGTCCAATACCCTTCACATCCTCCAGGATCGCAATCAGGGCGGGGATTAGGAACAGGATGATGACGCTGGCAAAGACAATGCCTGTGGCCAGGCTTACCGCCATGGGGATCAAAAACTGCGCCTGGGTGCTGGTTTCGAAAAGCATGGGGGTTAGGCCTAAGGTCGTGGTTGCCGTGGTTAAAAAGATGGCCCGAAAGCGCCGCCGAGAAGCCTCGCTAATGGCCTGGTGAATGGTTAAGCCCTGACGCCGATTGCGATTGTATTGATCCAGCAGCACCAGTGAGTCATTGACCACAACGCCGCTGAGGGCAACCATTCCGAAGATGGAAATGAAGGAAATGTTATAGCCCAGTAAATAGTGGCCGATAGTGGCGCCGGCGGCACCAAATGGCACGCCCGCTAAAACCACCAGCGGCTGCAAATAACTTCGGGTTTGGGAGGCCAGCAAAACAAAAATCGTGAGCATGGCGATCGCCATCATGTTACCCAGGGAAGCCAAGTCTTCAGACTCCTCGCGGCCCTGTCCGGCCTGCTCAACCCGTAAGCCCGGATAGCGCTGGATAAGAGCCGGCACAATATTATTCAGCACCTGGTTGTTCGCTTGGGTCGGTGTAGTGAGGTCGTTGTCTACTTCGCTGGTGACGCTGACAATGCGGAAGCCATTAACGCGCTGAATGCTCGAAAAGCTCCGCGATTCGCGCAGCTTGGCCACGGCGGAGAGAGGGGCCTGAGTGCCATCGCGCAAGCGGATACGCACATCCGCCAGGTTTTGCGTACTTTGGCGCTGGTGTTCCGGGTAGCGAACCATCACTTTTAGCTCGTTGCGCCCGCGCTGAATGCGCTGAACTTCTTCACCGAAGAAACTGTTGCGCAGCTGCCGGGCAATATCTGCGGGCTGCAGACCAGCGGCCTCACCGGCCGTGGTCAGTTCGATATCGTACTGACGCTTACCTAGATTGAATGTGTCTTGAATGTCGTAAAACCCCGGAAGTGACGCGTACTTGGCTTTGAGCTCGTCCACGGCCGCGTACAGCACGTCATCCTGCTGGTGGGCCAGGCGGAACTCCACGGCAGCACTGCGACTGAAAAAGTCGGATCGGAACGACAGACTCTCAACGCCGGCAATGGTACCGGTCTCGATCCGCCATTGACGCTCCAGGGCTTGGGCAGACAGTTTGCGCAGCGGTTCGTCATGGAGGGTAATGACAATAGATGACAGGTGGCTTGCCGTCGTCGTACCGCTTCCTCCCTCGGGGCCGCCACCAGACCAGGTCGCTCCCCCGATGGTTGAACTGATGGCTTTGAACGCTGTGCCGCCGTTGGCGTTGTTCACCCGATAGGCGGCCTCGATGATGCGTTTGGCTGCCGCCTCGGAGGTTTCAAAGGGTGTGCCTACGGGGAAAGTCAAGGAAGCTCGAATACTGTTGGAATCCAGCGCCGGGAAAAAGATGAAGCGTACGGCCCCGGAACTGATCAGAGAGCCTGCTGCCACCAGCATGCCTATGCCCGCCAGCAAGGATAGATATCGCCGGCTTACTGCCATTTGAACTTTGGGCAAAAACACATTGTCGCGGAAGTGCATGATGCGGCGGCTTACTTGGCCCTGAAAGTCCTTCAAGGGGCCCTTACTCCAGGCCTGGCCATGAGAAAGGTGGGCGGGAAGAATGAAAAATACTTCAAGCAACGACATGGTAAGAACCAAGATCACCACGATAGGTACCGAGCCCAAAATTTGCCCGAAGGTGCCGGTGACAAACAGCAGAGGGGCAAATGCCGCCATGGTGGTTAGCACGCCGATGGCGACGGGACTGAAAACCCCGCGCACACCGCTGAGCGTGGCTGCGGTACTGCGACCCAAACGCTCCTGCTCGGTAATAATGTTCTCGCCTACAACAACAGCGTCGTCTACCACGATGCCCAGAACGATGATGAGGCCAAACAGAGAAATCATGTTGATGTTCACGCCGAAGGGGGCGAAGAACAAAAAGGCGCCGAGGAATGAAATCGGAACGCCCATAGCAACCCAGGTAGCCAGCCGCAGGTCGAGCATAATGACTAAAAACAGGAAAACCAGGGCGAATCCTAGCAGGCCGTTGCGAACCAGCAGGCTCAGACGCTGCTGCAAAATATCGGATTGATCGTCCCAAATTTCCACGTTAGCACCGGAGGGTGGCTGGAAATCTGTCAAAAAGGCTTTGACCTGGGCGGCGATCAGGAGCGCATCCTCGGCTTCGGATTTTTCAATTTTGATCAACAGGCTGGGTTGGCCATTAAATTCCTGAATGACCGGATCATCGACAAAGCCATCGCGAATCGTTGCAACATCGCCAAGGCGCAGAATGCTGCCGTCGGGCTCTGCGCGCAGCACGATGTCGGCAAATTCGTCGCCGTACATACGCTTTTCGTTGCTGCGCAGTAGCAGGTCGCCCGCGTCGGTGCGAAGCTCGCCGGCTGAGAGATTGATAGACGACGAACGAATGGCTTGGGCAACCTGATTGATGGACAAGTCGAATTGACGCAGGGCCTGCTCGTCGACTTCGACGGCGATTTCTAAATCCTTGGCCCCCATGAGCGATACCAAGGTGACCTTGGGCAACGTCAAAAGTTGATCGGCCACATACTCGGCGGCGTTGCGCAGCCCCATGTCACCCTGGCTAGACGTCACGACAAGGGTCATGACATCACTAACGGTCTCGGCGCGCTTGATTTCGGGTTGCTCGGCGTTTTCCGGCGGAAAGTCAGCAATACGTTCAACTGCGGCCTCGACCTCATCTTTGACCTCTTTGTCGTCTACTGAGTCTTTCAGTTCGATGGTTACCCGTCCGAAGTTCTCGGCTGCAGAGGAGCGAACTTCGTCGATACCCTCAATACCGAGGACAGCCTCTTCCACGCGGCGGGTAATGGCCTCCTCGACTTCGCTGGGTGTGGCTCCGGGGTAGGGCACCGTGACGGTGATAGTGCCTAGGTTCAGTGTGGGAAATACCTGCGCGTTCAGGGCGATACCGGCAATCAGGCCGCCAATCAGCATCAACGCCATGATCAAATTGGCGGCGACAGAATTCTTTGCGAAGTAGGCGATCACGCCGCGTTCTGGGACGTTGCCGGAGCTAGACTCCGGCGTGGCGGGGTATCCTTCGTTGCTCATGGGCTATCTTTGGCTTTGCGCTGGTAACGCCGCCTCGGCAACTGGGCTCACCGTCATGCCTGGAGATGGCGTTGCTAGGGGGCTGACGACGATTCCGTCGGCGTAGTCGAAGCGTGAAATGACAATGCCCTGATCGTTGCGACCCAGTACCTGAGGCTGGTGTTGCGACAGTTCGCCTTTTTTCACGAACCAGATAGCGCCGTTGGCCTGAAGCGCAGACTCAGGGACAACTAAGCTGTCCGGATAGTTTGGGCCAAAAATAACCACGTCGGCAAAAGTGCCAGGCTGCAAGGCTGTCGGAGCCTCCGCGGTTTGGGTTAGCGGAATGTAAGCCTTGGCAAAACGGCTGCGGGTGTCCAGCTCAGCACTGATGCGATCAATCGTCGCCTCCAGGGTCTGATGATCTGTGGAAATAACGACCCGGCGCCCTGCTGCTGGTGCCAACTGAGCCAGTTCATTGGGGGCGATGGGGACTACTAACTCTACGCTGTTTAGCGCATAAGCCTGACCGAAGGCTCGTCCGCCGGTAATCAACTGTCCAACCTGGGCTGACGACTGGGTAATCATGCCCTCGAAGGGCAGGGCGAACTGGGTTCTGTTTAGGGCCAATCGAGCCACGTCAGCCCGGGCTTCCGCCGCCCGGAGCTGAGCCCTGGCCTGCTCGATTTGCGGTCCCAAAGCGACCAGGCTGGGTACACTTTTGCCCGGGTTGAGCAGCGCGTAATTCTTCACTGCTGCGTCGCTGCGGGCCTGCTGCAGTCGCAGGTTGGCTCTCTGCACGGCAACATCCGCCTGAGCCTGTTTTACCTGCAGCAGAAAGTCATCTTGTTCGATAGCCACCAAGGTTTCGCCAGCCTGAAACGAACCGCCCACACGCATGGCTGGCGCCAATGCCTGAATTCGACCAGAAATTTGCGGTACCAAATCCACATAGGCAGTAACGCTAACGCTGCCACTACTGCTAATTAAAATTTGTTGGGGACCCGCTGCAGGTGAAATTGTGGATACTTGGGGAACAAAAACCGGTGCCCCAGCATTCATTCCGCTTGGCGTGACCGGTACAGCTGGCTCTCGGGAAAAATAAACCGCCGAGGCAGTAGCGGCCAACACGCCAATTATTTGCAGCATACCCATGAGGCTGCCACCGAATTTGCGGCCATCGTGATCGAGATTGGCAGGGGTCTCGTCCAGCGCGGCTGCTGAGATTGCTTGCTCTGAATGCAGGGGCGCAGCAGTACCGTTTGGGCGGATTTTTCGTAAGCTTTTCATCATCAGATTTGCTTCACCGATCCTAAGTGTCCAATACCAGCCCTTTGATGTTGGGGGCGCGACGGTGAACATGCTGTGAAGAAAGCCAAGCGAAGTATGGTCTAGGGGTCAAGGCTTTCCCGGTCAGTTAGGCATTTTCAGTGACGATCACCTGGAGGGGCATAAGCGTCTGGCAACTGCGATCAAGGCTGAGGACAGCGTGGCCATTGTTCAGCTTCACCATGCAGGAATGCGCAGCCCTGCTGATTTGATTGGTCAGCAGCCCGTGCGTCCTCCTGATGATGAAGAAACCGGTGCTCGAGCCTTATCGCTGGAAGAAGTCAGGGCCCTGCGAGCCGATTTCATCTCCGCCGCGGTGCGTTTTCAACGCCGGCATTGATTTCGTCACCATCGGCCGAGCGGCGATTTCACATCATGACTTTCCTCGCCAGGTGCTAGCGGACCCCGGTTTCGAGCCCATTGCGACCTCAGTGAGCTGGGCGCATTTGGCGGCCGAAGGGCTGAGTCCCGTGTTTATCTAGTACATGAACAGCTGGAAAGGATTTGTCGCAGAATCATAAACGATAGGTTCACGCCAACTTCACCAGGCCGGACCTAGCCTTTAAGCACCGAAAAAAGGTGCAACATGACACGGATTGGTCTTATTGGCGATGTCCACGCGGAACATCATCGCTTGGCGCAGGCGCTGAACTTTTTGCAGAGCGCAAAAGTCGACGTTGTCTTGTGCACAGGGGACCTACCCGACGGTCGCGGAGACCTCGACCGCTGCTGCCAGCTGCTTGAACAGCACGGGGTGCTGGCGGTTGCAGGCAATCACGAACGTTGGTTTTTGCAGGATAAAGTGCGGCACGTGGCGGGGGCGCATTTGCGCGAGCAAGCGGCTCCGGAGACCGTCAGTTTTCTCTCCAGCCTGCCAAAGACCAGGAAAATCCAAACCGAAGCAGGCAGCCTGCTGCTGTGTCATGGCGTCTTGGAAGACGATTTAGCGAAAATCTGGCCCGGGTCTGAGAACTCTGACAGCCGCAGCTCACCGCTCTTGGATGATCTGCTGCAGCATCGCAATCCGCCGCGATTTCTGGTCAACGGTCACATGCACTTTCGCACCGTTATCGATTTCCCCAAGACACAAGTGATAAACGGCGGAACGCTTAAAGGCCAGTACGCAGGCTTCTCGCTACTCGACACCGATGCCCAGCAGTTGCAAAGCTTCAATTTCCTGAACGATATAACGATTTGTCCAGGGGGCACGCTGGACCTCTTTGCTCGACAGAATAGGCGGGTGTGGCAGTCGACTCAGGATTTTGACGGTGCTTGGCTGCCGGTGATGCTGCATCGAGGCTAGGTGGCATAAAGCTGAAGACTTTTGCACAGTATTGGGTTCAGCATTTCCCGTCGGGCTAAAGCCCGACCTACGAGCCCGACCTATGAGCCTGACCTACACGCAATTATCCCCGTA
>CAZWQK010000025.1:3547-11214 GCA_964635835.1 uncultured Pseudomonadales bacterium | reverse complement strand
CAACCGCAGTTATTGGAGCCATCCTATGGTAAAGCAGGTATCGCAAGTTATGGCCCTGTCTAACAGTGGTCTATCAGATTGGGTTGTGCAGCGCACTACCGCCGTTATCCTTACGGCGTACTTCGCCTGGGTGATGGCATTTTTTTTGCTTACGCCAAACATTGATTTTGCCGCCCTGACAGCTTTTTTTGCCTCGCCGGCGATGAAAATAGCGGGCACCTTGGCAGTACTGTCGACAGTAGCTCATGCGTGGATTGGGTTGTGGACCATCGGCACTGACTATCTGCGACCGGCTCACGTCGGCCAGTACGCCACGTCGGTTCGTTTTGCCTATCAAGCGGTTTGCCTGCTGGTGTTATTTGTCTACTTGATTTGGGCGATGCGGTTGGTTTGGCAATTTTGATGACGGTCGCCTCGGTCAGGTCACTTTAAGAATTTTTATTTAGGAACAAACACATGGCTCAAATACGCAAAATGGAGTTTGACGGTGTCATCGTTGGTGGCGGCGGTTCCGGCTTACGTGCGGCACTGCAGCTGGCTCAGTCCGGGCTCAAAACTGCTGTGATCAGTAAGGTGTTCCCAACGCGGTCGCACACGGTGTCTGCTCAGGGCGGTATTACTTGCGCTATTGCCAGTGATGACCCTAACGATGACTGGCGTTGGCACATGTACGACACGGTCAAGGGTTCGGATTACATTGGCGATCAAGACGCCATTGAGTACATGTGCTCCGAGGGTCCGCAGGCGGTATTTGAGCTGGAGCACATGGGGCTGCCATTTTCACGCACCGAAAGCGGTCGTATCTACCAGCGACCTTTCGGTGGACAGTCCAAAGACTTTGGCAAAGGCGGCCAGGCAGCACGCACCTGCGCAGCGGCGGACCGAACCGGTCACGCGCTGCTGCACACTTTGTATCAAGCCAACGTCAAGGCAGACACCACATTCTTGAACGAGTGGTTCGCCGTGGACATGGTAAAAAATCAAGACGGTGTCGTTGTGGGCGTCATCGCCCTGTGCATGGAAACCGGTGAGGTTGTGCATATCAGCTCCAAGGCTACTGTGGTGGCAACCGGCGGCGCCGGGCGTATTTACGCGTCTACCACGAACGCTCTGATGTGCACGGGTGACGGCATTGGCATGGCTCTGCGCGTAGGTGTGCCTGTTCAGGACATTGAAATGTGGCAATTCCACCCAACGGGTATTGCCGGTGCCGGTACCCTGGTAACCGAAGGTTGTCGGGGAGAGGGCGGTTATCTGATCAACAAGGATGGCGAACGCTTCATGGAGCGTTATGCACCGTCTGCTAAAGACTTAGCCGGTCGCGACGTGGTTGCACGCTCAATGGTGATCGAGATCATTGAAGGGCGGGGCTGTGGACCTGATGGCGACTACGTGAAGCTTAAGCTCGACCACCTGGGCGAAGAAGTGCTCAACAGCCGACTGCCAGGTATTTTGGAGTTGTCGCGCACGTTTGCCCACGTAGATCCGGTCAAAGAGCCCATCCCCGTCGTGCCTACCTGTCACTACATGATGGGCGGCATTCCAACTCAGGTCAGCGGCCAAGCGCTAACGCAAAATGCGGCCGGCGAAGACGTTGCGGTGGAGGGTTTGTATGCCGCGGGAGAGGCCGCCTGTGTTTCTGTCCACGGTGCTAACCGGTTGGGCGGTAACTCACTGCTGGATTTGGTGGTGTTCGGTCGTGCGGCTGGCCTGCATATCGAGCAGGTTATGCGACAAGGTGTGTCATATCGGGAAGCCAGTGAATCAGACATTGAAGCATCCATGGCGCGCCTGAATCGCTGGAACGAATCCACTGGCGGCGAGTCCATTTACGATCTGAAAAAAGAACTGCAAACGACGATGCAGAACAGCTTCGGCGTATTCCGCACCGAAAAGAATATGCAGGAAGGTATTAAGCAGCTTGCCGACTTACGTGAACGCATCTCTAAGGCGGACATGCCCGACAAATCTTCGGCGTTCAATACCGCTCGTTTGGAAGCGTTGGAGCTGGATAACCTTTTGGAAGTGGCGGAAGCCACGGCCATTACCGCAGAAGGGCGAAAAGAGAGCCGCGGGGCTCACGCGCGAGACGATTACCAAACCCGTGATGATGAGAACTGGCTCTGCCACTCCATGTATTTCCCCGACGATCAGCGGGTAGGTAAGCGGGACGTCAACTTTGCGCCGCGAACCATGGAAGCCTTCGAGCCGAAAGAGCGGGTCTACTAGGCCACTGAAAAGAACGTCAACTCTAAGAAATTACAAACTAGGGCTACTGTCATGCAAGTAAGTGTATATCGCTACAACCCAGATCTGGACGAAGTGCCGGTGATGCGCGACGTTGAGGTTGAGCTTCCAGAAGGTCGCGATCTGATGGTGCTCGACGTGCTGCATTTGATGAAGGACAAGGATCCTACCTTGAGCTTCCGTCGCAGCTGCCGAGAGGGTGTGTGCGGGTCCGATGGGATAAACATGAACGGTAAGAACGGCCTAGCCTGTATCACGCCTGTGTCCGAGGTGGTGAAGCGCAACAAGCTGGTGCTTCGTCCGCTTCCTGGACTGCCGGTGGTACGTGATCTGGTAGTAGATATGGCTCAGTTCTATAACCAATACGCTAAGGTCCAGCCTTACCTCGTGAATAAAGAAGCGCCACCCGCCCAAGAGCGCCTGCAAACACCGGAAGAACGTGAAAAGCTGGATGGGTTGTACGAGTGCATCCTGTGCGCCTGTTGCTCCACGTCCTGTCCGTCCTTTTGGTGGAATCCAGACAAGTTCATCGGGCCCGCAGGGCTGCTGCAGGCGTATCGCTTCTTGGCAGATTCCCGGGATACGGCCACAGAAGAGCGGCTGGCGAACCTGGACGACCCGTTTAGCGTATTCCGCTGCCGCGGCATCATGAACTGCGTAAGCGTTTGCCCCAAGGGTCTGAACCCCACGCGGGCTATTGGTAAAATTCGTACAATGCTGATGCAGCAGGGCACCTAGCGCTTTATGGAGAGTGCCAGGGCCATTCCAGGTCTCGGCGGTGACAGAGCCACCCACTAAAAATACAAAGAACTCTGGGTTCCGGGAGGGAGGAACCGCTTACAGAGTCCACAGGATGGCAGCAACCAACTTGGCTGCGGGTCAGGGACAGGAGGTAGGCAAAGAAGCCGCCGTCTTTAGCTCCAAAGCCCTTGGCAAGGCTGGCCGGAAAGCCGAGAATTGCGGCTGGCGCGCGGTGGATTGGTCTCAATGATGGCAGTCCAGGCGTCGTTTCATTGAGCGATTCAAGTTGTACAGCTCGGCCCGGGATCTCGGAGGAGGTAGGGGCCTAGCGGGGTAAATAGAGGGACATCGTGACCGAAGGTTTCATGCAGCGAATGCTGCGTAGTTCACATCTTGATGGACAAAGTGCCGCGTACATCGAAAAGCTGTATGAAGACTACCTTCGTGACCCCACGTTAATTCCCGAAGCGTGGCGAAGCTACTTCGACACCCTCCCCACAGTCGAAACCACGATTGGACCAGATACCCCTCACTCAGAGGTGGTGCAGCATTTTGAGCGCCTAGGACGGAACCGCCTGAAGGCCCGGCCCGAAAAGGTGGCCACGCAGATTTCAAACGCCCATGAAACCCAACAAATGCGTGTGCAGGACTTGGTGGCGGCGTATCGGCACCGAGGCCATAAACGAGCCAACATTGACCCGCTGGGTATGATGGAGCGGCCAACCATGCCGGTGTTGGATTTGGCCTATCACAACCTCTCACTCGCTAACCTTGACGAAATCTACCAGACCGGAACCTTTCATTATGGTGATGGCGCCGCCAAGCTGCGCGATCTGGTGCAGGCGTTAGAAAGTACGTATTGCGGTTCCATTGGCGCTGAGTACATGCACATTGTGGACGCCCGCGAACAGCTGTGGGTGCAACAGCGATTGGAAAGTGCGCGCGGTAAACCCCAGTTCGACGCTGCTCAAAAGCACCGCATCCTCGAGCGCTTGATTGCAGCGGAAGGGCTGGAAAAATACCTGCATCGACGTTATCCCGGCACGAAACGCTTCGGGCTGGAAGGCGGTGAAAGCTTGATTCCCATGCTCCATGAGTTAATCCAGCGACTGGGCACTCACGGCGTACGCGAGTCCGTGATCGCCATGGCCCACCGGGGTAGGTTGAACGTGCTCGTCAACGTACTTGGTAAGAATCCTGGTGAACTGTTTGATGAGTTTGACGGGCGTGTACAAAGCGAGAACGGCTCTGGCGACGTGAAATATCACCAGGGCTTCTCCTCAAACGTCATGACCCCCGGCGGTGAGATGCACCTGGCGTTAGCCTTTAACCCATCCCATTTAGAAATTGTTGCTCCAGTGGCCGAGGGCTCGGTGCGGGCACGCCAAGACCGACGCAAAGATTATGCCGGTGATTTGGTCGCTCCCATCGTTATTCATGGCGACGCGGCTTTTGCCGGGCAAGGGGTGGTGATGGAAACCTTCCAAATGTCGCAAACCCGAGGTTTCAAAACCGGCGGCACGGTCCACATCATCGTCAATAACCAGATTGGATTCACCACGCACAAGCAAATTGACGCGCGTTCCACCGAGTACTGCACCGAAGTGGCTAAGATGGTGCAAGCGCCCATATTGCACGTGAATGGCGACGATCCAGAGGCGGTGATTTTTGCGACCCAGCTTGCCGCCGACTACCGCATGGAATTCCGCAAGGATGTCGTGATCGATCTGATCTGCTATCGGCGTCGGGGCCACAATGAGGCTGAAGAGCCCATGAAGACCCAACCGCTGATGTATCAACAGATCCGTTCCCAACAAACCGTGTGTGCGCTGTTTAGCGAAAAGATGGTGCAGGGCGGGACGGTGCTGGCCGCAGACGTTGATGTCATGACCGAGCAGTACCGAACCACTCTAGAGGCCGGTGAGAGCGTGGCGCTGGATCTGGTGCATGAGCCAGACAGCAGGCTATTTGTGGATTGGACCCCCTACTTAAACAACGGCACCGATGCGCCTGCGGATACGACTTTTGATCGCGGCGTTTTTCAAGATCTGGCCGCTCGCCTGGAAAGTCTGCCCGACGGCTTCGTCCTTCACCGCCAGGTGTCGAAGATTCTGGAAGACCGGCGCAAGATGGCGGCAGGAGCCATGCCGGTGAACTGGGGAATGGCCGAGGTGATGGCTTACGGAACATTAATACACCAAGGCTATCCGGTGCGGTTGACCGGACAGGATGTGGGCGTGGGAACTTTCTCCCATCGACACGCTGCGCTGCATAATCAAAAAGACGGGTCCCGCCTGATTCCCTTGAATTTGCTGCGAGAGGACATCACCTTCGATTTATACGACTCCCTGCTCTCGGAAGAGGCGGTCTTAGCCTTTGAGTATGGTTACGCCACCACGGCGCCAAACACCCTTGTGGTCTGGGAGGCCCAGTTCGGC
Source organism: uncultured Pseudomonadales bacterium (assembly GCA_964635835.1). Lineage (GTDB taxonomy): Bacteria > Pseudomonadota > Gammaproteobacteria > Pseudomonadales > Azotimanducaceae > UBA4421. The sequence goes on along the minus strand of CAZWQK010000025.1, from coordinate 5,788 downwards.
GACTTTGCTAACGGCGCGCAGGTGGTCATCGATCAGTTTATTAGCTCCGGTGAGACTAAGTGGGCAAGGCTATGTGGGTTAACCATGTTGCTGCCCCACGGGTTTGAGGGCGCCGGCCCGGAGCACTCCTCGGCGCGGCTGGAGCGATTTATGCAGCTGTGCGCTGAGCACAATATGCAAATCTGCGTGCCGTCAACGCCTGCTCAGGTTTATCACATGATTCGGCGGCAAGCGATTCGGCCCACCCGCAAGCCGCTGGTGGCCATGACCCCTAAGAGCCTGCTGCGGCACAAGCTGGCGGTATCAACGTTGGACGAATTGTGTGACGGGCAGTTTGAGCGAGTTATAGGTGAAACCCAGGACCTTGATGCGAAAAAAGTCAAACGCCTGGTTCTGTGCAGCGGCAAGGTGTACTTCGATCTGCTGGAAGCGCGGACAGAACAAGAATTGAGCGATGTTGCCATTGTCCGCATCGAACAGCTCTACCCGTTCCCAGACGACCAGCTACTGGAGGCGCTGGCGCCTTATGCCAAGCTCAATCAAGTGGTGTGGTGTCAGGAGGAGCCCATGAATCAAGGGGCGTGGTTTTCCATCCGGCACAGGCTGAATCGAGTGATCCGTGGTCTGAAAACCTCACCCAGCTTGCATTACGTTGGTCGCGACGCCTTTGCCGCACCCGCCGTGGGGTATGCCAGCGTGCACATTGACCAACAACAACGACTGATCCAGTCAGCTCTCACTGAAGAGCCCAGCGATGATATGGAGAATGGACTTTGAGCATGGAAATTAACGCGCCGATTTTTCCTGAATCGATAGCCGATGGCAGCGTAGCCCAATGGTATTTCAAGCCCGGTGACTTTGTCGCGCGGGATGCCTTGCTGGTGGATATCGAAACCGACAAGGTCGTGATTGAAGTGTTTGCGCCCGAGGATGGTGTACTTCAGAGCATTGTCAAAGGAGAGGGCGAGACGGTGCTGTCCGAAGAGGTGATCGCTCATTTTGAAGCTGGAGCGTCAGCACCTGCGCCAGAGACTGCTGCTCAAAGCACCCAAGCTGATGTGGAGGCTGCCCCAGAGGCAAGCGCCGACGGGGATCGATTTGCCAGTCCTGCGGCGAAGAAAATGGCAGCTGAATCCGGTCTCAACATCGCGGGTATTGCCGGCAGCGGGCGTGATGGGCGTATTACCAAGGAAGACGTAGCCAAGGCGTTAGCCTCCGGTAGCACGCCAGAAACGGTTGATAGCGCACCTGTGGCTGCTCCGGTTGCCCCAACCCCAACCCCAACCGTGGCGGTGGCCACCGAGCCCAGCGCTCCACCAATGCCGGATCTTGGCGGTGAAGAGCGAGTCGAACGGCGCGTTCCCATGACCCGGCTGCGCGCGAGCGTCGCTAAACGCCTAGTGGAAGCGCAACAGAACGCCGCCATGCTTACCACCTTTAACGAAGTGGACATGCAGCCGATTATGGAGCTGCGCAAGCGCTATCAAACGGAATTTCAAAGCGCCCATAACGGCACCAAGTTAGGCTTTATGTCCTTCTTTGTTCGAGCGGCTACCGAAGCGCTGAAGCGTTTTCCTTCGGTCAATGCCAGCATCGACGGCGACGACATTGTTTATCACGGCTATTACGACATCGGTGTTGCAGTATCCACGGACCGAGGTCTCGTAGTGCCCATCGTGCGAGATGCCGATGCTTTGGGATTGGCCCAGATTGAGGACCAGATCATGGCCTATGGCGAAAAAGCCCGGGCCGGGAAACTGGGCCTGGAAGACATGGCCGGCGGAACATTTACCATTTCCAATGGCGGAATTTTTGGCTCCATGATGTCGACGCCTATCTTGAACCCGCCGCAAACCGGGGTCTTGGGCATGCACAATATTCAGGATCGTGCAGTGGTCGTTAATGGCGAAATCGTGATTCGGCCTATGATGTATCTTGCGCTGTCCTACGACCACCGGTTGATCGACGGTCGGGAGGCAGTGCAGTTTTTGGTCGCGATTAAAGGCATGCTGGAAGATCCAGCCCGTATCTTGTTGGAGCTTTAGCCATGAGTAACTCTTACGACGTTATCGTCATCGGCGGCGGCCCTGCGGGATACCATGCCGCCATTCGCGCCGCCCAACTGGGTATGAATACCGCCTGTATCAACATGATGCTGGATAAAAACGACCAGCCTGTTTTGGGTGGTACCTGCCTCAATTGGGGCTGTATCCCTTCCAAGGCGCTGCTGGACGCCTCGCA
>CAZWQK010000025.1:0-3537 GCA_964635835.1 uncultured Pseudomonadales bacterium | reverse complement strand
AGCATGATTTTGCCGACATGGGTATTAAAACTGGCAAGGTCAGCGCCGACGTGCCGAGAATGATTGCACGCAAAGACGAAGTGGTTGCCGGGCTGACCGGTGGCGTAGCAGGGTTGTTCGAGGGCAACGGCGTAACCGCATTGCCGGGCAAGGGCAGGCTCTATCCTAATCGGCAGGTAGGCTATACCCCCCACGGGGGGCAAGAGCAGATGCTGCAGGCCGAGCACGTAATATTGGCCCCGGGCTCTGTACCGGCAGCCATTCCGCCAGCGCCGTTAACCGATGATTTGATTGTGGATTCCACCGGAGCGCTGGAGTTTAAGCAAGCACCTAAACGGCTCGGGGTCATCGGTGCCGGCGTAATTGGTCTGGAGCTTGGCAGCGTTTGGAATCGACTCGGTTCGGAAACGGTGATTCTAGAGGCCATGGATGAATTTCTGCCTATGGCCGACCATCGCATCAGTCGTGACGCAAAGCGAATGCTGACCAAGCAGGGTTTGGATATCCGCATGGGTGCCAGAGTGGTTGGCACCGAGGTGAAAGGCTCTGGCAAAAATAAATACGTAGCCGTGGCCTATCAGGACAAGGACGGCGAGCAGGTGCTCGAGGTGGATCGTTTGATCGTGGCTGTTGGCCGACTGCCCTACACCGAAGGCCTGTTAGCACCAGATTGTGGCGTGAATTTGGATGAGCGGGGCTTTTTGTACGTCAACGATCTTTGCGCCACCGACGCCACCAATGTTTATGCGGTCGGCGACGTGGTGCGTGGCCCCATGCTTGCCCACAAAGGCATGGAAGAGGGAATCATGGTGGCAGAGCGTATTGCCGGGCATAAGCCAATGGTGAATTACGATACGGTGCCCAACGTCATTTATACGCATCCAGAAATTGCCTGGGTGGGTAAAACCGAGCAGCAACTCAAGAGCGCTGGCGAAGAGTTCAATGTTGGCACATTTCCCTATGCGGCCAATGGTCGAGCGCTGGCTGCAGGTGAAAATGAAGGCATGATTCGGCTGATATCCGATGCGCAAACCGATCGCATTTTGGGCGTACACGTCATTGGCGCTCAGGCATCCGAGTTGATTGCCCAGGCGGTGATTAGCATGGAGTTCAGTGCGTCGGCGGAGGATCTGGGGCTGATTATGTTTGCCCATCCAACTTTGTCAGAGGGAATTCACGAAGCGGCACTAAGTGCTCGTGGACATGCGATACATACGGTCAATCGCGCAAAACGTGCCTAGTCGCTCAAGCCATCGGTACGCAATGGTTAATACACACTAGGGTTATTAGAGGGAGTAAAAACACACCATGAATCTACACGAGTATCAGGCCAAGAGCCTGTTCGCGAGCTACGGTTTGCCGGTCTCGGAAGGCTATGCGGTAGACACCGCTGACGAAGCAGTGGCCGCAGCGCAAAAAATCGGCGGTGATCGCTGGGTTGTCAAAGTGCAGGTTCATGCTGGGGGGCGGGGCAAGGCAGGGGGCGTCAAACTCGCTGATTCCCTAGACGACATTCGCGCCTTTGCCGATCAATGGATTGGCAAAAACCTGGTAACGATCCAAACCGACGAAAACGGCCAGCCCGTTAGCAAGATCTATGTCGAAAGCTGCACGGACATTGACCGCGAGCTCTATCTCAGTGCGGTGATTGATCGCGGCAGCCGTCGAGTGGTGTTTATGGCGTCAACGGAAGGCGGCGTAGAGATCGAGCAGGTTGCCGAAGAGACCCCGGAAAAAATCCTGCGCGCTACCATTGATCCGGTGGTGGGTGCTCAGCCATATCAAGGCCGTGAACTGGCGTTTAAGTTAGGTTTGCAAGGCGCTCAAATACGGCAGTTTTCGAATCTTTTCATGGGTTTAGCTAAGCTTTTTGAGGAAACAGATTGCTCATTGCTGGAGATCAACCCGCTGGTGGTCACCACAGATGGCAACATCCATTGTTTAGACGCCAAAATCAACATCGACGGCAATGCACTCTATCGCCAACCGGCCATTGCTGAGATGAACGACCCCAGTCAAGAGGATGAGCGCGAGGCTCAGGCCGCCGAATTCAGTCTCAATTATGTAGCCCTGGAAGGTAACATCGGCTGCATGGTCAACGGTGCAGGCCTAGCCATGGGAACCATGGACTTAGTTAAGCTGCACGGCGGCAACCCCGCTAACTTCCTGGACGTTGGCGGTGGCGCGACAAAGGAAGCCGTCGCCGAAGCTTTTAAGATCATTTTGTCTGATACAGCGGTGAAAGCCGTCCTTATTAACATTTTCGGCGGCATTGTCAGCTGTGCCACCATCGCTGAGGGCATTATCGGCGCGGTCCGGGAAGTGGGTGTTGAGGTGCCGGTGGTGGTGCGTTTTGAAGGCAATAATTCGGAACTTGGCCGCAAGGCCCTGGCGGACAGTGGTCTGAACATTATTCCCGGCGAATCCTTGGTCGACGCCGTTGAAAAAGCCGTAGCTGCAGCGGGAGGTCAAGCATGAGCATTTTGATCAACAAAGACACCAAGGTAATCTGCCAGGGCTTTACTGGGTCTCAAGGCACGTTACACAGTGAACAGGCACTGGCCTACGGCACCCAATTAGTGGGCGGTGTGACTCCGGGCAAGGGCGGCACCACGCATTTAGGCTTGCCGGTGTTTGATACCGTGGCCGACGCGGTAGCAGAAACCGGCGCCACCGCCAGTGTCATTTACGTGCCTGCCAGCTTTTGCAAGGACTCGATTTTAGAGGCCCTTAATGCAGGCATTAAGCTCATTGTCTGCATTACCGAGGGCATACCCACCCTGGATATGCTGGTGGTGAAGGCTCGGCTGGAGCTCAGCGATGCGCGCATGATCGGACCGAATTGCCCGGGGGTGATCACGCCCGGCGAGTGCAAAATCGGCATCATGCCCGGTGACATCCATCTGCCAGGCAACGTTGGCATCGTCTCTCGGTCGGGCACGTTGACCTACGAGGCAGTGAAGCAAACGACGGATCGAGGTTTTGGCCAAAGCTCTTGCGTCGGTATTGGCGGTGATCCGATTCCCGGCAGCCATTTCATTGATATCCTGGAGCAGTTCGAGCAGGACCCGGCCACCGAAGCCATTGTGATGGTTGGGGAAATTGGCGGTAACGCAGAAGAAGAGGCCGCGGCCTACATCAAGGCCAATGTCACCAAGCCCGTTGTTGGTTACATTGCGGGGGTCACGGCGCCACCGGGCAAGCGCATGGGCCATGCAGGCGCCATTATTGCCGGGGGTAAGGGCACGGCGGACGATAAGTTTGCTGCCCTGCAGGATGCCGGTGTTCGCACGGTTCGCAGCCTGGCGGAAATCGGTGACGCCCTGGCCGAGGTCACCGGCTGGAGCTAGCTCACCGCTTATGTTCCAGGGGCGCAACGCCCCTGGAACGCTTGAATTTACTTCGCTCATCCCCATATCCAAGCGCTTAGCAGGACTTTCAAGCGCAAGGGGAAACGCCACATGAGCGATAGTCAAACCGACAACCAATCCGAAACTCTCAGTTTTCAAACCGAAGCCAAACAACTGCTGCAGCTGA
>CAZWQK010000024.1:0-11930 GCA_964635835.1 uncultured Pseudomonadales bacterium | reverse complement strand
GTACGACCAAGGTCACTGGGTTGGGGCTGGATGCCAAACTCGCCAGCAACTGGGCCGTCACGCGCTGAGGCAGCACGATGGGCAGACGACTGTGCAAACGAATGCGTCTGACGTGATCGATGGCGTTAATCTGCTCAAACAGGTCACCCATGGCCTGATCTGACAGCAGCAGGGGGTCGCCTCCGGACAAAATCACCTCGGTAATGGTGGGGTCTGCCGCAATCACCTTTAACGCCTCACCGTGGGCGGCTGGCCTATGGTCCTGATAGGGAAAGTGCCGCCGAAAACAGTAGCGACAGTTAATGGCGCAACCTGGTGTGGTGATAAGCAGTGCCCGGCCCCGGTATTTTTGAATCAACGTTGGGGCACGCTGGAAGCCCAGGGCCGCATCGGTTTCCATCAGCGGGTCCAGGGTAAAGCCGTCGGTACTTTGGTTTTCTAGTGCCGTGGGCAGCACTTGCAGCAGCAGCGGGTCGTTTGGATCACCAGGCCGCATGCGTTTGGCGAATGGCTCGGGCACCAGCATTTTGAAATCGGGCTGATGGTCAATGGCGCGGTCGTGGTTATCCAATCCGAGGTAGTCCAGCAGGGCTTGGGGCTGGCGAAACGCGCTTTGCAGCAGCTTTTGCCAAGCGTCGGGCTGCCACGGCGTTCGGTTCGGGGTTATCATGACGGCCTACCAACGGATGAATGCAAAATTATGGCTACCTATTCTACCAACGAATTTCGCTCGGGCATGAAAGTTATGCTGGACGGCGACCCCTGCAATATTCTGGAAAACGAGTTCGTGAAGCCGGGCAAGGGCCAAGCTTTCAACCGGGTAAAAATGCGCAACCTTATGAACGGTCGCGTCTGGGAGCGGACCTTTAAGTCTGGCGAGAGCATCGAAGCGGCGGACGTGATTGATCTGGATATGGAGTACCTTTATACCGACGGTGAGTTTTGGCACTTCATGAAAACCGATGACAGCTACGAGCAAGTGGCCGCTGGTGCAGCTGCGGTATCCGACTGTCAGAACTGGCTTAAAGAGCAGGACATATATCAGGTGACCCTGTGGAACGACGATCCAATCGCCGTTACCCCACCCAACTTCGTCGAGCTGGAAGTTACCGACACTGACCCCGGGCTGAAAGGCGATACCGCCAACGGCGGCACCAAACCGGCAACACTTTCAACCGGCGCAACGATTAAGGGCGTGCCCCTGTTCATCAATATCGGCGACGTGCTCAAGGTCGACACCCGCACTGGTGAATACGTGTCCCGAGCAAAAACCTAGCCAGCTTAAGTACAGGCAGCGCTGCTGTGAGCCACTGGCGACCCTCGGCAACCACGGCGCAGCTGCGACAACGGGCGCAGCTGCTAGCGGAGACCCGAGCTTTTTTCGCCCAGCGCAATGTAATCGAGGTGCAGACCCCAGTGCTTGCAGAGCACTCGGTGACCGAACCTGATGTCCAGAGCATTCAAGTGCCGGGCTACGGATATCTGCAGACCTCACCGGAATATCAAATAAAACGCCTGCTCGCGGCGGGTATGCCCAGCTGTTACCAGCTTGGCCCGGCCTTTCGTCACGGTGAGCGGGGACGGCTGCACAATCCTGAATTCACCATGCTGGAGTGGTATCGCTTAGGCTATGACCACGCTCAGCTGATGTACGAAGTCGCGGACTTGGTGGACGCGCTGCTGGGCCCAAAGCCCTACCAGCGCCTCACTTATCGGGAATTAGTAGGCAATGCTGACGGTGATTCCAGAGCAGCGCTGGATCTTGCCTTCGCTGAAGCCTGTGAAGGACTGACGCCGGGCCGATTTTTTATTACCGACTATCCAGGGGATCAGGCCGCACTGGCTCGCATAAACCCGGATGGCAAAACCGCAGCACGTTTCGAACTGGTGATTGATGGTGTTGAAGTTGCCAACGGCTACTGGGAACTGCTGAATGCAGAGGAGCACCGACGACGATTTGCTACGGATATTGAGTTGCGTCAGCAGCGTCAGCTCCCCACCATGGCCGTGGATGACGCATTTCTAGCGGCCTTAGAACACGGCCTGCCAGAGTGCGCGGGAGTCGCTCTGGGATTTGACCGGCTGGTGATGTTGGCCGCCGGAGCCACAAACTTATCCGACGTACTGTCCTTTAGGGGCACCCCTTAGTTTTTCAGTGCGGTGGCTGCTCGTCATCCAAATAGCGCCCGTTGTGGCCATTTTCCTAGAGACCCAGCATGCCGCTTTGCTGTGCATTGCTTGTCGCCAGATCGATTGCCTGCCAAGAATAAGGACGAGTAAAGGTTTCGATCACCGTTGCACTCCAATTTACGAGGGGTCGCTAACCGTCGCCAGGGTTTGTCCCAACCGGACCGGGCGGCCTTCATCTATCCCGTCGCCAAAGCTCACGGCGTTTTTGGTAAAGCAGCAAATCGCCGTAGATCCCAGCAAGAAGCGCCCGATCTCATCGCCACGCGTAAAGTCTTGATCGTGGCTGGAAACGATTTCTTCGCGATAGGGAGACGCCGGACCCTGCCAAACGGTTTCGATGGAAGCGACGATTAGCGCGCCAACCAGCACCAACAGCATGGGACCAAATTCGGTGTCAAACCGGCACACCAAGCGCTCGTTGCGGCAAAACAGTCCCGTTATGCCTGCTTCGGTGACGCCGTTGACGGAAAACAGTGCGCCCGGAATTGCTCGGGTTTCTACGAGCTTTGCATCACAGGGCAGGTGAATCCGATGGTAATTGCTCGGTGCCAAGTAAATGGTGCAGAAATCACCATTTTCAAATCCCCTGCCGGTTTCGCCTGCCAATGAGTTCAGCGTGTATTGATGACCCTTGGCCTGCATCAGCAGGTCGCGTTGGATTGGCCCTATCTGGCTCACCGTGCCGTCCACCGGGCAGGCTAGAGCTGTGGATTCCGCTGGCAGCGGTCTCGCGCCGTCCGCGAGCGCCCGAGTGAAGAAGTCGTTGAAGCTCGTGTAGTCGTCAAGATGCTGACGTTCAGCGTCCGCAAGGGATATGTCATAGGCCCGAGCAAACAGATGGATAAAGCCGCGGCGTATGAAGGAAATTTCGCTCTGGGCGAGCCAGCCCACCAAGCGAGACAGACCGTGTTGGGGGAGAACTTTTTGCAGGCTTAGGAAAAATTGGCTCATTACGCGCCCCTCTCAACAGGGTTCTCGATGGGGGTATTGGGATCATTTCCCCACTCCGCCCAGGAGCCGTGGAAGGCTTTGATGGGCAAACCCAGTAGCCGGCCGACCAGGTAGGAAAGCCCCGAGCGGTGATGTGTCTGACAGTGGGTAATCACTTGATCGGCGTCCAGCAAACCCAGCTCAGCAGCGATACCCTCCAGGTCCTCGATAAGCCGCAGCTGGCGGTTACCGTCTTTGAGTAATTCCCAGTCCAGGTTTACTGCCCCGGGAACGTGGCCTCGACGAGCCGAACCGGAGCGCTGGCCAGCAAACTCCTCGGCTGAGCGAACATCCCAAACAACCCAGTTCTCATTCTCGATGGCGTCCAAGACGTCTGTCATTTCGGCGATGGGGCCTGGATCAATGGATAGTGTTAACGGCTGACTCGGTGCAACCTCAGTAGTGCCTTGATGCAGTGGCAGTCCTGCGCCGTGCCAAGCGTGCAGGCCGCCGTCAAGGTAGGCCCAATCGTGATGACCGATAACGTCCAAAGTCCAGAAAAAACGACCTGCCCAGCCACCGCCTTCATCGTCGAAGGCGATAATTCGCTGGTCTGGCTGATAGCCGATTCTGGCCAATGTCGCTTCAATCTCAGACAATGGCGGTAGCTTGCCCGTGGCAGGAGGCACGCCGCAAATCAGTTCTGCAGGCTCAACTAGCACCGAGCCCGGGATGTGCGCCTGCTCGTAAAGCGCCTGTGTGGTGATTTGCACCAAAAGGGTATCGCCTTCAGGTAAGTCTGCGACGACATCAGGTTCCAGCACTTCTACCGGGTGTTGGTGGTACACGTGGTGCTCCAAGGCTATGGTTAGAGTTGCATCATAGCCGAAACAGCAGAGCAAACAGGAGAAATCAGTGAGTTCCGATTTGGTTTGGATCGATTTAGAAATGACCGGGCTGGACCCCTCCCGTGATCGAATCATTGAGATGGCGACCATCATTACCGACAGCGATCTAAACGTCGTCGAAGAGGGGCCGGTGTTGGCCATCAAACAGCCTAAGGCCTTGCTTGACGGTATGGACGAGTGGAATCAAACCCACCACAGCGCATCGGGGCTGCTGGATAGAATCGCCAGCGAGGGCGTCAGCGAAACCGAGGCCCAGGCGCTGTCCTTGGCATTTATCGAAAAACACGTAGAGCCCGGATCAGCGCCCTTGTGCGGCAATACCATCTGGCAGGACCGGCGATTTCTTTCGCGCTACATGCCAACGCTAGAAAGCTATCTGCACTATCGCATGATCGATGTCAGTAGCATCAAAGAGCTGGCCAGGCGCTGGCACCCTGCCATCGCCTCTGGCGTGGTCAAAACAAATCAACACACGGCGTTGGCGGACATTCGTGAGTCCATTGAAGAGCTTCGCTACTACCGCGACAAGCTCTTCGTTCAAGAGTCCTCAAGCTGAGCTAAGGCCCAGCGAATGTGCTCGTCGACCATGGCGTTAACTCGGCCCAGCCCCTTTCTTAAGGCGCCAGTCACATCCGCGCCCCCGGCGCTATTGCCTAGCCCGATGGCCAGATTTCGCTGCCACTGGGCATAGCCAATGCGCCGCATAGCGGAGCCCTCGGTTAAGGACAGAAACCCCTCCTCGGACATTGCGAAGAGATCCACGAGGGGAGGACTGTCCAGGCCGTGGCGAACGGCAAAATCCGCTTCTGTGGTGGCGGGTGCTTCTCGATTCCACGGACAAAACAGCTGGCAGTCATCGCAGCCGTAAATGCGGTTGCCCATGGGTTTACGAAACTCCACAGGAATAGCGCCTTTGTGCTCGATGGTCAGGTAGGAAATGCAGCGCCTGGCATCCAGCCGGCGAGGGGCAACAATGGCCTGGGTGGGGCATACCGTCATACAGGCACTGCACTTACCGCAGGCGTCCTCGCCGCCAGGCTCATCAACAGGCAGCGGCGCGTTGGTGTAAATTTCGCCAAGAAAAAACCAAGAGCCTGCGTCTTTCTCTAGCAGCAGCGTGTGTTTACCAATCCAGCCCAGCCCGGACTTCTCCCCTAGGGCTTTTTCCAGCACCGGCGCTGAATCGGTAAAGGCGCGGTAGCGAAACCGGGGCTGGTCAGTCTCAAGGGTTGCGTTGACTTGCTGAGCGAGCCTGGCCAGTCGACGGCGCAGGACTTTGTGATAATCCCTGCCTAACGCGTAGCGGGAAATATAGGCAAGATTGCTGTTTTCGAGCACCTCAATAGGTCGAGTGTCCGCCGGTAGGTACTGCATGCGTGCCGTGATGATGCGGCAGGTTTGTGGCTCCAGCAGCTCCGGGCGCTCGCGCTTATCCACGTTTTGCCCCATGTAGCCCATCTCTCCGGCAAAGCCTGCGGCTAGCCATGCCCGCAGGTGCGGTGCGTACTGAGAAAGGTCGGTGTTCGTCACCGCCAGTTTGTCAAATCCCAGCGCTTTGCCTTGGGCCAGTATTTGCGATTTGACCCGATCAGGGTCCCAATCCTTAGGGTAAGCTGTGGAGTCTGAGGGGCTGTTAATGACTAACTCACTGGTAGCAGAATGGCTTGAGTATACTGAACCCGCGCCAGCCGTGGGCCAAGGCATGAGTGCAAGCGCCGTTAGCAAACCCAGAAGATGGAATCAGTGGATAGCGCGGGCAAAGGACGAGAGGTGGCCATGACCCATTTGCCGAGTAACGTGCCGGGAGCAGATTTAAAGCTGTATACCGCCGCCGCTTGCCGCGCCATTGACGCCGCAGCCATGGCGCCCCAATCCGCAGGCGGCATGGGTTTGTCCGGTGATGTACTCATGGAACGGGCGGCGCAGTTTGCGCTGGATACCTTGATGTCGCTGTGTCCGAACACACCAGCAGTCACTATCGTTTGCGGTAAGGGCAATAATGCCGGGGACGGCTACTGGCTGGCTTATCTGGCGCAGCGTTTGGGCATTGCTGTACAGATCATCGCCGTGGGTTCTACACAAGAGCTGACAGGAGATGCTTTGAGCGCTTGGCAACAGGCGGCAGCGGCGGGACTCAGCACGGAAGAATCCGATGCCGGGCTGCGCTATCCGGTCATTGTGGATGCGCTGTTGGGTACCGGCAGCCGCGGGGCACCAAGGCCCGGCTACGCTGAGATGATCGACGAAATCAATCAAACAGACGCCTTTGTGCTGAGTTTGGATCTGCCCTCAGGGTTGCATGCCGATACGGGTGAGGCGGCGCTTGCCGTGCAGGCCAACGCTACGGTGTCGTTTATTGCACGCAACATCGGCCTATACACGGGTCGTGGCCCGGGGCTGGCCGGGCAGCGTTTTTTTTCAGATCTAGGGGTGTCCTCGGACGCCGCCGCGCCCCATCCATTTGTGCCTTTGCGCTTCTGGCGGCCAAGCCTGCTGCCCAAGGTGCCAATTGACACCTATAAACATCGGCGCGGTCATGTGGTCATCGTTGGCGGCTGCACGGGGATGGGAGGCGCAGTGATTCTGGCGGCGGAGGCCGCCTTGCGCAGCGGCGCGGGCCTTGTCACCGTGGCGACGGATGCCAGCAATCTGCCGGGGCTGCAGGCTCGGCTACCTGAAGCTATGTGGGTAGATCCCCTTAATCACGAGACAGCTTTGACCCTAGAGCAGGTGCTGGAGCGAGCCGACGTGGTCGTCCTGGGACCCGGTCTTGGACGGTCGGATTGGGCCCGAAGGGTGTTGGCTTGCTTAGTCAGCTACCGGGGCCCCATGGTGGTGGACGCCGACGGGCTGTTCTGGCTGGCGCAATTTCACCGGCAGTCGAAGCAGCTCAGCGGCGACGGGCCACTGTACCTGACCCCCCATGAGGGCGAAGCGGCCATCTTGCTTGGGCGAACGGTGGCAGAGGTTTCTCGGGATAGATTTAGCGCCCTGTCGGATGTGACCCGTCAGTATCACGCTCTGGGTCTCATTAAGGGCCCCGGCACGGTTATGGGAGACCCTGCGCATCAGGCAATCTGCGGCCACGGTAATCCGGGCATGGCCAGCGCCGGTATGGGAGATGTACTGGCTGGATTGTCCGGCAGCCTGTTAGCGCAACAGGGGGCAGATCAGGCGTCGGCATTTGCCGCCGCCGTGTTGTTGCATAGCGCTGCAGCGGATCAAGCCGCCCAAGAGATTGGTATGCGCTCGGTAACTGCAAGCTCAGTGATTGAGCGCATCCCCCAGCTTTTGCACGCCACCCAGTAGTCCGCGCGGTAAAATAAGGCCATCCCAGACTCGCCTTAACTGCTGATGCAGGTAAACTTTCAGCTATCAAGGCGCTCACCTTTATAAGCAAATTCTGAGTCCAAGGGAGTTGAGCAAGCAAAAATGGGCAAAGCCGAACAAGTAACCACCCAAGTGCTGGAAGACGAGGCGGCGACGGTAGCCTTCGGAGCGCGGCTGCGCGAAATGATTAACGCGCGCCTTGGCCCTTCTGCCATTGTCTATCTGCATGGCGATTTGGGAGCTGGTAAAACAACCTTGGTGCGCGGTGTGCTGCGCAGTTTGGGTTACACTGGCGCGGTGAAAAGCCCCACATATACCTTGTTAGAGCCGTATCAGTCCCAGGGGCTAGAGGTCTACCACTTTGACTTATACCGCCTGAAGTCGCCGGAGGAACTTGAATATTTGGGTTTTGACGAAATCTTCGAGGGCCCGGGTTTGAAGTGCATCGAATGGCCGGAACAGGGCAGCGGCTGGTTACCGTCAGCAGACGTGGCAGTGACGCTAGCTGTTCACTACGATCCGTCCCTGCAGGAATCCGCGGCAATGGATCCTAGCCAAGTGCAGCGCCAAGTGAGCGTGTCTTTTGTCTAGGTTGTACCCCGCTATCACCGCTTTGCTGCTTTTGATAGCCGGGCCGTGGGCTCATGCCAACACCATTCAAGGAGTGCGAACTCACGAAGCCCCAGATTACATTCGCGTGGTCCTTGATACCTCAAAAACCTCGGTCTACTCGGTGTTCTCGCTGACGAACCCGGATCGCATCGTTATCGACGTGAAACATGCAGAAGCTGGGCAGGGGCTGGTGCTGGAGCCCACGAAAGACCTGACCCATATTAAAGGGATGCGCGGTGCCAAGCGCGGTAACGGCTACCGAATTGTGGTGGATACCGAGGTGGCCTTTAACCCCAAGGCGTTCAGGTTGAAGCCAATCCCACCCTATGGGCACCGCTTGGTCGCAGATTTGTATTTCCCGAAAGCAAAAAAAAACCCGGCGAAAGCTCAACCGAAACCTGAGCCTAAATCACGGCAAGGGGCGCCGGGCCGGGATGTGATGATTGCCATTGATGCCGGGCATGGTGGTGAAGACCCCGGGGCTCTGGGACCAAACAAAACCTTAGAGAAAAATGTGGTGCTGCAAATTGCCCGGCGCACCGTAACGCAAATCAAGCGACGACCGGGGTTTGATGCCTTCCTGGTTCGGGACGGCGATTACTACCTTGGGCACCGCAAGCGTACGGCGATTGCCCGGCAAAAGCGTGCAGATCTGTTCGTCTCCATTCATGCCGACGCCTTCAAGCAATCGTCGGTTTCCGGAGCCTCGGTGTATACCCTGTCGGATCGGGGTGCCACCAGCGAGACCGCCAAGTGGCTGGCGGAACGGGAAAATCAATCGGACATGTTAGGCGGCGTTGGTAACGTTAGCTTGGGCGACAAAGACCCCATGCTGGCCCAAGTGCTGCTGGACTTGTCCATGAACGGCAATCGTAGCCAAAGTATTCGCGTCGGTGAGTCGGTGTTGCAGAACCTGGGCGGGGTTACCAAGCTGCATAAAAAACAAGTAGAGCAGGCGGCATTCTTGGTACTTAAATCACCGGACATGCCGTCAATCTTGGTAGAAACGGGTTTTATCTCGAATCCCGCAGAAGCGAGAAAGCTGTCCCAAGCGTCCCATCAGCAGAATCTGGCAAAGGCCATCGCCGCGGGCATTGAAGAATTCATGCGCGCCAACCCGCCGCCGGCTACTCTGCTGGCCCAGCGCCGAGAGGAAATTCTTTATGTGGTCAGCAGAGGCGACACCATCTCTGAAATCGCCGCGCGTTACGGGGTGTCAACGGCTCAGCTTAAGCGACGCAACCGGCTGACCGGGGACACCATCCGCGTGGGGCAGAAAATTACGATTCCCCGTGGGTAGTCGGTGCTAAGGCTTTAACCATGTCAAACAGAGTCAAAATCCTCGAAAGTTTTGTTGCCGACCAAATCGCTGCTGGCGAGGTGGTTGAGCGCCCTTCCTCCATCGTCAAAGAGTTGGTGGAAAACAGCCTTGATGCTAACGCCACCCAAATCGAAGTTCGTACCGAAGCCGGCGGCGTGGATCTGGTTTGGATCCGCGACAACGGCAGCGGTATTCACCCCGACGATCTGCCCCTTGCCCTGCAGCGGCACGCCACCAGCAAGATTGAACGGGCGGAAGATTTAGTCGGCATTGGCAGTTTGGGATTTCGGGGCGAAGCTCTGGCCAGTGTTGCCTCGGTTGCAAAAGTGCGCCTGAGTTCCGCTACTCAGGTCCAAGGCGGCGGTTGGTATATCGAAAGTCATGGCGGTGAAGTGATCCAATCTGGTCCCGCGGCCCACGCCAAAGGCACCACGGTGGAAGTACGTGACTTGTTTTATAACACGCCAGCGCGCCGAAAATTCCTGAAGGCTGAACGCACCGAGGTGGCGCAAATTGATCAAACCCTGCGTCGGCTGAGCCTGGCACACATGGACGTTGGTTTTAGCTTGGCCCAAGCGAGAACGTCGGGTACCTCCGGCCGGGTAAGCCGGCCTCTCACCTTGGCGCCGGGAAATCCCCAGGACCGATTGGCCCGGGTGTTAAGTCAGGCCTTTGTGGAAAATTCGTTTTACATCGATGAGCAGATACAGGACCTGCGCATCTACGGCTGGGTAGGACTGCCGCATCACAATCGGCGGCAGATGGATCAGCAGTTTTTTTACGTCAATGGCCGCGCTATCCGCGACAAGCTGGTTGGCCACGCCATTCGTCAGGCATACAGCGACGTGATGTTTCACGGTCGCCATGCGGTGTACGTTTTGTTCCTGGAGGTGCCGCCGGAGGGCGTTGATGTAAACGTCCATCCCACCAAGCATGAGGTGCGTTTTCGTGAAGCTCGGCAGGTTCACGACTTTATTTTCTCAAGCCTCAACCGCGCCCTGCGCAGCCTGCGACCCGGGCAGCCTCCAGCGGTTAACGATCGTGCTGCTGCCAGTGAAGCGGGTGGAAGTAGGCAAGTCTCCCAGGGGTTAACGAGTCAGCGACCCTTCGATCTGTCCAGCCGCCCGAGCTCGTCCGCTCCCGCGGGTGGTTTGGCCCAGCTGATCCACGAGCACACCGGGGCTGGAGTGTCACCGGCTTCCGCTCAGTGGGGTCAACAACAAAGTGCAGAAGAGCCAAGCACCGAAAGACAAACCTTGGTTGGCGAGCAGCGAGAGCACTGGCCTGCTGCGGACCCGGGTCAAGGCAGTAGTGGTTCAGACAGCCCAGGCCCAGATAGCCCAGGCCCAGGTAGCGAAGACCCACATGGCCAACGACAAGGCGACCAAGGCATGGCAGCTGTTGCAGCGCCGGTGCAACAAAGCGGTCATCCGCTGGGCTACGCTATTGCCCAGCTGCACGGCGTTTATATCTTGGCGCAAAACCATGAGGGCCTCGTTGTCGTGGACATGCATGCAGCTCATGAACGCATCGTCTATGAACAAATGAAGGCGGCCCAGGCCAAAGAGGGTATTCCTCGTCAGCGCCTGCTGGTGCCACTGATTTTTGATGTTAGTGAAAGCGAAGCTGACATGGTTGAAGAAAGCGCAGATCAATTTGAGGCAGCTGGCTTAGTGGTAGAGCGCATGGGATTGGCCAGCGTCGTCGTGCGAGAAGTCCCGGTGTTATTGGCGAAAGCAAATATTCAGCAGATGATCCAGGATATGCTGGGTGAGCTGGCTGAATTTGGCACCGGTAATAGCGTTGCGAGAAAAAATTTCGATGTGTTGGCCACCTTAGCCTGTCGCGGGTCAGTACGGGCCAATCGGCAATTGACGCTGACCGAAATGAACGCGCTGCTTCGATCCATGGAGGTCACAGAGAACGCCGGCCTTTGCAATCACGGCAGACCCACTGTGATTCAGCGGTCTCTGGCCGAGCTCGATCGTCTTTTTTTGCGTGGGCAGTAGCGTCGGTGCAGCCCCCCAAGTCTTTTACTGATCCCAGCTCCGTACTCATCGTCTGCGGCCCCACTGCCATCGGTAAAACCGCCTTGGCCATGTCGGTGCAGGATGCTTTGGGCGGCGCTGATAAGGTGCAGCTGATCAGCGCGGATTCGGCTCAGATCTATCGCGGCATGGATATCGGCACCGCCAAACCGTCACCTCAGGAACTGCTCGCCTATCCTCACAAGCTGCTGGATATTCGAGATCCGCGGCAAAGCTATTCAGCGGCAGAGTTCGTAGCTGACGCCGACGCTGCAATACAGGCTGCCCTTGAGGCGCAGAAAAAGCCCGTAGTGGTCGGCGGCACCATGATGTACCTGAAGTGCCTGATCGAGGGGATTGCTGACTTGCCGTCAACGGATGACGTTATGCGTGACAGCCTGGCCCAGGAGCTTGAGCAGCGTGGGGGTGACGCCTTACACGCAGAACTGGCCGAGCTTGATCCCCAAGCGGCTGCCAACATCCATCCCAACAATCACCAGCGCCTACTCAGAGCTTTAGCGGTGATTCGCGTAACTGGTGGGTCTCTGACGGGCCAATGGCAGCAGCAGGCCAGCGGCACGCTGAGTCAGCGTCTCGATGTTGAGCATCGAA
>CAZWQK010000023.1:0-12060 GCA_964635835.1 uncultured Pseudomonadales bacterium | reverse complement strand
TCTGGTGGAAAAAATACGAGCCTGTCACGAGGCCTTGGCCGCGGCGGACATCCCCCACGCCTTTGGCGGCGCCTTGGCCCTGGCGTGGTGTACCGGCAGCGCCCGAGGCGCCATCGACATCGACGTGAATCTGTTTGTGGGCAAAGAACACATACAGACCGTGCTGGATGCACTGCCCGATGCGGTGACCTGGTCTGGAGCAGACGTCAAGCGTCTGCAGCGGGATCTGCAGCATCGCCTGTGGTGGCAGCAAACACCCCTGAACTTATTTTTTAACAGCACGGACTTTCATCTGGGTCTGCTTGAGCGCATTCACTGGGAGGACTTTGCCGGCACTCGCATTCCCTTCCTCAGCTGTCAGGACTTAGCCGTATTCAAAGTATTTTTCGATCGCACCAAGGACTGGGCGGATCTGGAGGCCATGCAGGCAGCTGGCACGTTGGACGCGCCCTTTGTTACCAAGGTGATACGGCACTATCTGGGCGAGGATGATCCAAGGCTGACGCGACTGCATCGCGTTGCCAGCCTCAAGGACTAGCCGTCAGGGTTTAACTGGGCGTGGCGATATAACCCCACACCTGATCTGCGCCCATACCGGCCAGATGCTGTCCAAGCTTCGCCTGCCAGTAGAATTCGTTACCCCACTCATCTCGCCAGGCCCACAGGCGGCGCGTGAAGTGATGGAGCCGGTGTTCATAGGTGTAGCCCATGGCGCCGTGCACCTGATGCACTTGCTCGGCGACAATGCCCACCGCTTCGCCTACCCGCGCCTTGGCTGCGGCAACTTCCTGCTCGAAGCGATCGGTACCAATGGCGTCCACGCCGGCATCTGCCGCCCGCTGGGACGCCGCGACTTCGGTGGCAACTACCGCCAGGGAATGCTGAATCGCCTGAAACGTGCTGATAGACCGCCCGAACTGGCTGCGCTCCGACGCAAACTGTAAACCCAAATCCAGCACCGCCTGCAGGCCTCCGGCCATTAAATTGGCCCGGGCTAGCGCAAGCTGGGCATAGGGTGCATCCGCCAGCTCAAGGGTTTCAATGCTGGCCTCAGCCGCCATGGTATCCCGCGCCTCGCCCGCAAGATTTGTGCCTTGTTCTGTGGGCCTTGAGCCTGCATAAATACTGACATCAAAACTGTCGGCGGCAACGCCCAGCGTCTTTTCAGCCTTACGACCCCAAGCGGCCTCTACCACCGAGCCGTCGGCCTGAAGGCCAATTGTGGCAAAGCCCTGAGCCGGAGCATTGGCGCCCAGCCACTGATTGGCAAGCAAAATCTCCGCCATCGGCAAGGGCACGGCAAAGCGTCCGCACACTTTCAAAAACGCAAACAGGTCGCGGGTCTCGGTACCGCTGTTTGCACTGCCCAGCTGATGAAAGCCGTTATCAACAATTTGCTGCCACAGGTCGGCAGGGAAAGCGCCCTGCTCGGTGGCGTCCAGCAGGGCTTTGTCGCAGTGGTCGGCAAAGATTTTCTCGGCGGTATCGACGATGAGTTGCGATGTATCCATGCGGGCTCCCTAACGCAGACCAAGACCGCGGGCGATTACCCCGCGCATGATTTCCCGGGTGCCGCCGCGCAGGGTGAAGGATGGCGACAGCATTAAAGTCTCTTCGAAGGTTTCCCGGAACAGGCGCTGCTTGGCTCCATCCACAGCGCTTAGATCCGGCACCACCAGCCGGGCAATTTCCGGCAGCAGCTTTTCAAAGTTATTGCCAAGCTCCTTCACTAACGCTGCTTCAACGCTGACGTCCTTGCCGGACTCCAGCATCCCCGCCACGGACAGGGACAAGCGGCGCAGGGTCATGAAGTGGGAGGCGATGCGTCCAATGGCTGCGGCTTGATGCGGTGGGGGTGCGTCGCCGCAAACCCGCACCAGCTCAACAAAGACCCGGAAAGAAGACAGGAATCGCTCAGGGCCGCTGCGCTCATAGGCCAGCTCCGACGTAACCTGCTGCCAGCCGTTGCCGGGTTCGCCGACGATTCGGTCCTTGGGCACGAGCACGTTATCGAACACTACCTCGTTGAAGTCTTCGCCGCCGGCCATGTTACGAATGGGCCGCACTTTTGCACCATCGTTTTTCAAATCCACAATGATTTGCGAGAAGCCTGTATGTCGGTTCTCTGACGGTGCCTCCGTTCGCACCAGACAAATGATGTAGTGATTGCGGTGCGCGTCGGTGGTCCAGATCTTGGTGCCGTTGATACGGTAAGCGTCGCCTTCCGCCACCGCAGTGGTGCGCACTGACGCAAGGTCCGAGCCGGTATCCGGCTCACTCATGCCAATGGAAAAATAGCTTTCCCCGCGAGCAATCTCCGGCAGGTATTTTTGCCGCTGCTCCTCGGTGCCAAAGCGCAACAACACCGGGCCGCTCTGACGGTCGGCAATCCAATGCGCGCTCACTGGCGCACCGGCGGCCAGCAGTTCCTCGGTGACTACCAACCGTTCAAAATTGCTCTTGTCACCACCGCCATACTCGGCAGGCCACGTCATGCCGATCCAGCCCTGCTCACCCAGCTTTTGCGAAAACTCGGCATCGTGTCCGGTGACAAAATCAGAGTTGGGCCTGGGCAGGTGGGCCTTGTTGTCTGCAATAAAATCTCTTACCTGCTGACGCAGGACTTGGGACTCATCATTCAAACTTACGCGGTCAAATTGCAGCACGATTGGCCTCTCCCAAAAACCTCAGCGGACCACCCTACTGAGCCACCAAAATCGATGCAATATCGTCCATGGTTGGAAACTTGCACATCAGCCGTCACCCAAACCTGGCTTCTTCGTCAATCTGGGTCGATCTGCCCCGATCTGGGCCGTTCCGGGCCAATCTGGGCCAATCTGGGATCACTCTTGCCGCTGCGGGAAAGCATAGAGCTATCTCCTGGGCTATGGCACCATGCAGCAATGATTGACCCCTCCGAACTCAGCCATGCCTTCGAGCCCGTTTTTGCCAACATCAAAGAGCGCTCTACCGTGGCTGACCGATTCATTGATCGCAGCCTGTATCAGGTCTATGTGGCCACCCTTTGGGCCAACGTGGTGCTCTCCCCCGGTGAGGCCGGCATCGAAGAGGACGACCTGGAAGATTTGCACGACTTGGTCATTGCAGACATTCAGTCGGTCCTGGGCAACCAGGAGGATCTGACTACGGTATTCACCTTCATCAGCAGCAAAGCCGGTGAGCAAGCCATGATCGAGGCGAAGCTGAATCAAACTCACAAAGACCTGCTGCAGTACTTTTCCAGCATGATCCTGGATCCGGACGGACACAAAAAGTGGATGGACGAGATCCGCGAGCAGCTGTAGCTGGGGCGATACGCTAGTCTAAGACGTTGACCAGGATGGAGCGCGTGCGCAGACTGTGGCGATGCTCCCACAGATAAATACCCTGCCAGACACCCAGCGCCAGCTGGCCTGCCATTACCGGCACCGACACCTGTACCGCCGTCAGCGCACCCTTGATGTGGGCCGGCATGTCGTCTGGCCCCTCTTCAACGTGTGTATATAGGGGGTCAAGCTCAGGCACCAAGCGCGCTAGCCAGTTTTGCAAATCTCGCTGCACTGCCGGATCGGCATTTTCCTGAATCAGCAGGCTGGCCGAGGTGTGCTGAATAAACACCGTCGCCAGACCATCGGTTACGGCACTGGCATCCACTGCAGCGGTCACTTGGGCAGTAATGTCGTACAAACCCTGGCCGTTTACCGGCACCTCGAAGCGGTGATTACGCATAGCTCAATCCATGTGCCAAAGGCTGAGATAGGGAAAATAGGTGATGAGCATAAGCGCAAACAACAGCACTAAAAAGAACGGTAGCGTAGCCGCGTAGAGCTCGGTCAGGGGTTTTTTAAACCGATAGCTGGCGATGAACAGGTTCATGCCCACTGGCGGCGTGAAGTAACCAATTTGCATGTTTGCCAAAAATATAATGCCCAAATGCACCGGGTGAATGCCGTAACCCACCGCCACCGGCAGCAGCAGCGGCACCATAATGACCAGGGCCGAGAAGATATCCAGCATGGCCCCCAGCACCAGCAGCAGTATGTTCAGCAAGATCAGAAAGCTCAGCGGGTCCTGAATGTACTGATTGATGAAAACCAAAAGCTGCTGGGGCACTTCTGCGTCTACCAAGAAGTTGGTGAAGGCCAGGGCGATGCCCAAGATCAGCAGGATGCCCCCCACCATCACCATGGACTCCACCGCCACTTTAGATAGCGCGCGCCAGGCCACCTCTTGGTACAGCAGCACCTCTGCAACAATGACATAAGCGGCCGTGACCGCTGCCGCCTCAGAAATCGCAAACACACCGCCAAACACACCACCCAGAACAACAAAGGGCAGCGGCAGTTCCCAGCGCGCGGCCCACAGCGCAGCGCGAAGATTCTCCAGGGTAAACGGCACCCGGGGTATAACGCCGCCCCGATGCCGCCAAAGCGTCCACAAAATCAGCAGGCTCAGCATCAAACACAGTGGTACAACGCCGGCGATAAATAACTCGACAATGGTAAAGGACTCACCCACGTCCAGCTGTTGGGCGATGACCCCGTACAGAATGAGCGGCACCGACGGCATCAGCAGCAAACCCAGGCTGCCCGATGTCGTGACCAGACCCAGGCTGTACTTATCGGCGAAGCCTGCCTGTTTCAGTGCCGGCAGCAGCAAGGCTCCCAGCGCGACAATGGTGACCCCCGAAGCCCCGGTAAGCGCAGTAAAAATCGCACAGGCCACAAAGGCCACAATGGCCAGGCCACTGGGCAGCCACCCGAACAGGCTCTGCATCAAATTCACCAGCCGGGTTGAGGTATTGGATTCGCTGAGCAGATAACCGCTGAACGTAAACAGCGGCAGCGCTACCAGCAGGGGCGTATCGACAATGCGGTAAAGCTCGATGGCGACAATCGCCAAATCAATGTCCACACTGTAAAAACCGAGCATGGCCGCACCCATCAGCACCGCGAACAGGGGCGCACCTAAGGCAGCCATGGCCAAGATCAGCAGGACGCCCAGCCAAATCATGGTTTGAGGGCCAAAAGCAGGTAACGCATCGCCATCACGCCGCCGCCAATGGGCATAATGATTTCCAGCACCCAAGCTGGCACGTTGCCAAAGGCAATGGCCTGGTCCAAATACTCGTAATACACAAAGTGTCCACTGCCCCAGGTGAAAAGGCACAGTACGGCGAAGGTAAACAGCCGGGTGAGCCGCTGCACCCAGTGTTGATAGGTCGAGGCCACCAGGCGACTGACTAAATCAATACGGATATGGCTGTCGTCCCGGGACGCAACCATGGCGCCCACCAGGGCCACCCAAAGCACCGCCACTCTGACCAGGCTATCGCTCCAGTAGAGCCCGGAGTCGAAGAAGTTGCGCAGCACGACCTGGCTGGCCGCCATACCAATCATCAGCGTCAGCAGCGCCACCAGGATGCTGTCCTCCAGCCGGCGCAGGAAAACCAGCGCGTTGTCGATGGCGGGCATCACTAATGAGCTGCGCTGCCGCTGCGATAAGCCTGCAGCAGTGCCATCAACTCATCGAACATTTCAGCCGACACGTAGCTGTTGGCCTTGAGCTTTAAATTGGCCTCGTCGGCCATGCTATACCACTGGGCCAGCTCCTCAGCTGAGGGCTTCAACCACTGCAACCCGGTGCTCTGCAGCGCTTCATCCGCCGCCATGTTGTCCTTGCGAGACATGGCGTCTACCCGGGCTACCGCGGCCTCTAGCTCTTCAGTGACAATGACCTGCTCTGCGGGGTCCAGCCGATTGAAGGCCCGCTCGGTCAGCGCAAACAGCCCGTAGACATACATCAGCGGCAGGTTCAGGGCGTAGTCGACCTGGGTATGCCACTGCAGGGCAATGGCGCCAATGGAGGGTGAGCCTATGGTATCGATTAAGCCTGTCTGCAAACCCGTCAGGACATCGGCGATGGGCAGGGGTACCGGGGTGATGTTGAATGACGAATACGCCTTAAGCGCACCCGGGTCGTTGTCCGGCGCCCACACTCGGCGGTTTTGAAAATCCGCCACGGCGGTAATCGGATCTTTCATCATTGGATAGGCAAAGCCCACTTCGGCCAAACCAAAACCGACAAATTTCTTCTCCCGCAACCCCGCCATGAGTTTGTCGTCCAGCCGCGCACGCACGTAGTCCACTTCGTCGGCGTTGTGAAAAACCAGGGGCAAGTTGTACAGAGCAATATCGGGATACGGCTGCAGCACTCCGCCAGAGGTCATGGCCGCACCATGCAGCTGGCCCACCCGCAGCTTGCGCAGCACGGCTTTGTCGTCACCCATCACGCCGCCAGGATAGATCTTCAGCTTAACCTCATCGTTGGTGCGCTGACGAATATTTTTCGCGGCCTTGCGCAGCTCGATCATCCAGCCCGTGCCCTCAGGAGACAGAGTGGCGATCTTCAGGGTAGTCGCAGCCTGGGCGTTTACCCCAAACAGCAATGCCATCAGTAGCGTCCCTGGCGCTGCGAATTTTTGCATCCTGCGGGTGAGGCTACGCTTTGCGGGGGCGTTGTTAGAAGTAGTCATCGGCACTGTCCAATAATTGCTGGGCTCGTTCTTTCGCGACGGTATTCATTAAGGTGAGCCCCGGCGCTTGGGCTTCAGCGGCCAGGACATCGTTGAGCAGACGATCGTGAAGCTCACGCTCGAACATCAGCCGACCGTACTGGTCCGCCAGCATGACCTTGACCATCAGGTTGCGGCCATCGGATATCTCCAGGGCCCGCTCAAAATGCTGCCGACCCAGTTCCGGGCGTCCACCCATGGCAGGCGGCAATAGCGTTTCAAACACGCCTAGGTACAAAAAGGCGCCGCCATTGGCGTAATCAGGATCTAAATCGGCCACTCGCTGAATCACTGCCTTGACCCGAGCCAGCTGCGCTATGGCCACAAAGTCTGAGCTGTTGGCCTGAATCCACCCAGCCCAGATGCTGCCCAGGTTATAGAGAGTCGGCACGCTTTTCGGACCTTGGCGATCCAGCCAGCTGGAAAACTCGTCATAGGGCCGGGTTTCCAGTTCGCAGGCGTCTTTGAGCCTTAGGCAGGTGGCGCGCAGCATCTGGTTTTTGGCCTTGGCGTGGAGCTTTTGCGCCCGGGCGGGCTCCGCGACAAAGGCCCCGGCATAGGCCGAGTGGAGTTCCGCTGACTGGGTCAGCAACGTTGCGCTGTCTGGATTACCCGCCAGCAGGGAATCGATCAAAATAAGGTAGGACGGTGCGCCATCGCGCACCATGTCAGGATCGTCACTGTTCAAAATCGCCGCAGACAAATTGTCTGCCAGGCCCCCGGTTACTGAGCCCACGATAGTCGCGCAGCCGGTCATAGCGGACAGGATAAGCACGAAAAACCAGCCTTTGGTCAGCAATACGGCCCGGGGCAGCGCCTGGGCTACCGAAAATGGCGTCGTCATACCCAAAGGGTCCTTGTATCAACGATTGCAAAGACTCATGAAAACAACGCTACTGACGTAAATCAACCTCGAAAGCCCGACGGCAGAGCAAATTGTGAATCGGGTATCCCTCACCTGACCCGACGGTTTTACCGGAAGTCTCCATGGGCCTGATGGAACCCATTGGTTAAGCTCGTGTGGTTAAGCTTATGGCCTTACCGGCTAAGTCGAGCTTATTTGGGGGTATATGACAGCGGACTCCGCGGAAAATTTAGTACTGGTGGCAACAGACGGTGGCGTCACCACGGTGACGCTGAATCGGCACGAAGCGTTGAACGCGCTTTCCGGGGCCCTGAGGCAGTCACTGGCGAAAACGTTTTTAGATTTGCGGGACGATGAGGAAACCCAGGTCATCATCCTCACCGGCGCGGGCCGGGCCTTCACCGTTGGTCTGGATTTGAAAGAGTTGGGCGGCGAAACCCCCTCCACCCGGACCAGCAATGGCCCCACCGAGGACCTTGGCCAAGCCATGGCGAATCTGGGCAAACCAGTGATCGGCGCTATCAACGGCTTTGCCATTACCGGCGGCTTTGAGGTGGCCTTGATGTGTGACTTCATGATCGTCAGCGAAGAGGCTCGATTCGCCGACACCCACGCTCGGGTAGGCGTGGTTCCAGGCTGGGGGCTGTCTCAGCGGCTGCCGCGCTTAATTGGCATCAACCGCGCCAAAGAGCTGAGCCTTACCGGCAACTTCCTGGACGCGCACACGGCGTACCAGTAGGTCGGGCTTCAGCCCGACGGGGAGATGTCCTTCCTTGACGCGCACACGGCGTACCAGTGAGGTCTGGTGAATCGCGTGGTCAGCGCCGAGGCCCTGCTGCCAACCTGTGAGCAACTGGCCCGGGACATTGTGTCTACCGAACCCGTCACCCGCAGCGAGGTGCTGCGCATCATGAATGCCGGCTGGGACACCACCCTAGCCGAGGGTCTGAGCATTGAGCAGGCCGCTACCCGTGCCCAGGACAAAAGCCAAAAACCTGCGGAGCAGGTGGCGGCTCGACGTCAGCAAATTCAGGACCGAGGGCGCAATCAAAAGGATTGAAGGCCTCGTCCGGTCGGTGTCGGCGCGGTGTCAGGCCGAGAGCTTGGGCAGCAGCGACCGCGCACCGAGCATGCCCGGATGCTCGTCTAATACCAGATACAGGGGAATCGCCTTGGCGTAATCCGACATGTCACCGCGTTCGTCGAAGCGACGGCGCAGGGGACTGCCGGCAAGCATCTGCGACAGTTGTGGCAGGATGCCTCCGCTGAGGTAGATGCCGCCCCGCGCCCCCAGGGTCAAAGCCAAGTTGCCAGCAGCGCCACCCAGCAAGCTGGCGAAGGTTTCCAGGGTCTGATGACACAGCGGATCCGACGCTAAGCCCTGAGCAACAATGGCTTCCGGCGTATCCAGTTCTCCCGGGGAACCCCAAATACTGCTCATAGCCTGATAAAGATTGACAATGCCCGGACCGCTCAACGCGGTTTCCCAACTGACGTGGCCGTGATTTTGCGCCAGCACCGACCACAGTTCCGCCTCCAAAAAAGATCCGGGCGCTAAATCACCATGACCGCCCTCGGAGGGCAGAACGATCCAGTCGTCGTCCCGGGTGGGCACCAATCCCGCCATGCCCAGGCCGGAGCCTGGGCCCAAAATTCCGCGCACCCCTTGTGCGGTGCTGTCGCCGCCAAACTGCTGTAGCTGCTGCAGGTGCGGCACCGCCGCCCCTTGAGCATAAAAGTCATTGACGAAGCGAGGGACCGGGCCGATGACTGAGGCCGCGCTGCTGCCGTGGAAGGTCAAACCGGTGTTGACCACGGTGATGGCGCTGCCATCGGCGCTGACAGGGCCCGCCACCGCCAGAACGCTGCTCGCCAGCTCGGGTCGACCCAGCTCAGCGTAGGCCTGAGCCAGCAAATCGGCACCATCATCAAAGTCCTGAGTTGCCAACATCAGCAGCTCCGAAACCCACTGTGCGTTCGCCGCTAAACGAAAACGGCAGTGGGTGGCGCCGATGTCCCCCACCAAGCCGGTGGCGCCTGACGGATATTGGTTTAGATATTGGTTTAGATCTTGCTGTGCCATAGCGCTGAGAACTTCCTTTATTACGGTTGCAGGCGGCAGGGCTGATGATGCCCAGCCTATACGACTTGGGCGCGGTTTGAATACGCCGGTGCAGAGTGGCCGCCGCGGGTTCGCAGCAGGCCGACGACAAGGCCCGTCCCTGGGGTGGAATGTCCGCGGTGCTGGCACTGCCCTGAGTACCTGCTAAGCTCGGCGTTAACCTTGGCAGGCGGAGAACTTTATGACCATTGGCGCGGGTATCGGCATCGCGAATTTCACTTTTGACGATGGCAACGGCTTTTGGGAGTGGATTGACCTATGCGACAACGGCGGTGTTGACTCTATCTGGCAGAGTGACCGCATCATTGAGCGCACTCCGAATCTCGAAACCATGAGCGTTATGGCGGCTCTGGCCGGCGGCAGCAAACGCCTGAAGTTTGGTATGAACGTGGCTAGCATGGCCCTGCGGGATCCGGTCATCATGGCCAAAGCCTGCGCCACCATCGACGTGTTATCCAACGGCCGCCTGCTGCCAGCCTTCGGCGTTGGCAGCGCCCTATCCCGGGACTTCACCGCCACAGGCCGGGACACCAAGGGCCGGGGCAAACGCACCGAGGAAGGCTTGCAGATCATGGCGCGGCTGTGGACCGAGGACCGGGTCAACTTTTCCGGCGAGTATTACCGTCTTGAGGACGCCACCATTGCACCCAAACCCGTGCAAAATCCCATGCCCCTCTGGGTGGGCGGATCCGCTCAGGCCGCCATTGAGCGCACCGCCAGATGGGGTACCGGCTGGCAGGCAGGTATCGAAAATGCCGAGCAAATCGCGCCGGTTATCACCGCCATTAAGCAGCGTGCTGCTGAGCTTGATCGCAAGATTGACGACGACCACTTTGGTGCAGGATTTGGCTTCCGCTTTGGCAGCCCGGACGACGCCGTGGTGCAGCGCCACCATGAAGTGCTGCAAAAACGCCTCGGCAAAGCCCCGGAGGGTTATACCGCCGTGGGTGGCGTGGACGAAATGATGGCCCTGGTCCACGACTTTTACCGCGCCGGCGCGCACAAGTTCATTCTGCGGCCTATCGCTAGCGGCACCGCCGACATGATGGAACAAACCCGGCTTATGGTAGAGCACCTGCTGCCGGCTATTAGCGCCCTGAACGTGCAGGAAAAAACCCAGCGCGCCATTGCCTAGCTGACCGCGTCATCGCTGAGTTGTCTTATCACTGAACTGTCGTCCGGTTAGTGTCCGGTGATGGCCAAACTGCTAAGCGTCAACCCTTACTCTGGCCCGGGCACCTGGGCCCGGGCTTGAGCCGCGTAACCGCGGTTGAAGGTAGGGCTAATGGTCAGGTCATTAATGCACACATGAATTGGGTCGCTGGGCCAGAAACCGAATCAGCGCGCCAATGCCAGTGCCGGCACCGCTCACCTAAGCTACTTTGTTTTCTAAATGTCGCGGCATATGCTGTCCCTGCTCACAATGGATCCGCCGCCGGCCATAACACGGGGTGAGCCCGGGGAAGGGAACATGACCAACAGCACCACAGCCAGACGTATCGCCGAGATCGACAACGACGGCTACACGATTATTGAAAACGTCATGAGCGCGGATTTGATGCAGCGCATTCGCGAGGAACTTGCGCCCTACTGCCAGGGTGAGTTCCCCGGGCGCAACAACTTTGAAGGCACTCACACCGAGCGTGTTTATGCGCTGTTGGCCAAGGCGCCTTCGGTTGCCGAAATCATCGAACATCCAACTACCCTGGAGCTGCTGGACCGGCTGCTGCCAAAGAATTTTCTGCTTTCCGCCGCCCTTTCAATTTTGGTGCATCCCGGAGAAACCCCTCAGCCCTTCCACTACGACGACGGCATCGCCGGCCTGCCCGTATACAAACCAAGGCCACGTTTTGGCGTCAGCACCATTTGGGCCTTCGACGACTTTACCGACACGAACGGCGCCACCGAGGTGATCGCCGGCAGCCATCGCTGGGCCGAAGACCGGGAACCCAGGGAAGCGGAAATAACGAAGGTGTTAATGCCCGCCGGGTCTGTGGTGGTTTTTGATGGCGCCCTGGTTCACCGCGGCGGTGCCAACACCTCGGATCAGGAACGGTTGGCCATTACCCCCCAGTACTGCAACCCGGGACTGCGGCAAATCGAAAACATGGTTTTGGCCGTGCCGCCGAACATTGCCAAACATTACAGCGCGCGCATTCAAAACATGCTGGGTTACAACATTATTGAGCCGAGCTTTATGGGCTACGTAGACGGCGTGCATCCGAAACGCCTGATTGACGCTCAGTACAAAGGCCGAAAATATCGAACCGAGCTGCCGCCGTCTTAGGGCTGCACTGGAACATTCACGAGGCAACCCGGGAACCGATATGCCGACATCGAGCAACGAGCGCACCCTGCTGGAACTTCGCATCAGCGACCTTGAGTCACGGCTGGAGTTTCAAGACGAGACCATTCAAAAGCTCAACGATGAAATGGTGCAGCTACAGGGCAAGCTATTTGCCCAAGACAAACAGCTCAAACGCGTGATGGACCGGCTAA
>CAZWQK010000022.1:0-12326 GCA_964635835.1 uncultured Pseudomonadales bacterium | reverse complement strand
TGCTTTCGGCTGTCCCTTTCAGGGCTTGGTGCCAATGCCAGATGTGTTGCAAGCCGCCGAGGCGCTGCTGGAGGCCGGGCCGGTGGAGATTGCGCTGGCGGACACCATCGGGGTCGGCGTGCCACGGCAGGTGCAGGAAACGTTTACCGCACTGCAGGCTCTGGCCGGTGACGTGCCCATGCGCGCCCATTTCCACGACACCCGCAACACCGGCATCGCCAACGCTTACGCCAGCCTGCTGGCGGGAGTCAGCACTCTGGACGCCAGCATTGGCGGCATTGGCGGCTGTCCATTTGCCCCTAACGCCAGTGGCAACATTGCCACCGAGGATTTGCTGTACCTGCTCAATCGCTGTGAGGTAGACCACGACCTGGCCATGTCAGCCCTGCTGGAAGCTGCGGCTTGGCTTGAAGATGCTCTGGGCAAAACGCTACCGTCCATGCTGCATAAAGCGGGTGATTGGCCGAGTGGATTGCCCGCTTAGGCCAGAGCGCTGACGCGCCAGCATGACGCGGCGGGTGTCGTGAAACTCCGGTAATTTAAACTCAAGAAGATTGAAACCCAGGAACTTTAGAGCCCGGGAACTTTAGAACCCAGGAAAGCTAGCCATGTTGAAAATGAAACCCTGCTGCGAACCGTGCGAACGAGAACTGCCTGCCCAAAGCATTGGCGCCAATATTTGCTCCTTCGAGTGTACGTTTTGCGACCCCTGCACTGCACAACTGGGTGCCTGCCCCAACCTTTGGCTCCAGGCTTTGGCTCCAGGCTTTTGCTACAAACGCTCGCGCTAACTAAGGACGCACCATGACGACAACCTCGACAGCTTTTTTTGGGCACCCTGGCGGTCTGAGAACGTTGTTTCTCACCGAGATGTGGGAACGCATGTCCTACTACGGCATGCGCGCTTTGCTGGTGCTGTATATGACCGGCGCTGTCACTGCAGCCAACGCCGGACTGGGGATGAGTGCCCTGGAAGCCCAGGCCGTTTACGGCATTTACGTGGGCATGGTGTATTTTTTGGCGGTGCCCGGTGGCTGGCTTGCGGACAATTTGCTGGGCCACCAGCGAGCGGTGTTCTACGGTGCCATCATTATTGCGCTGGGACATCTGACCTTGGCGGTACCCATCGAATCAGGTCTGTTTTTCGGGCTGGGCTTGGTCGCCATCGGCACGGGTTTGCTAAAAAGCAACATCTCCACCATCGTCGGCAAATTGTACGCGGACAATGACCCCAGGCGAGATGCCGGGTTCACCATCTTCTATATGTCCATCAACATCGGTTCCGTCATCGGATTTTTGGTCTGCGGTTACTTGGGCGAGAAGATCGGCTGGCACTGGGGCTTCGGTGCCGCCGGTGTGGGTATGCTCTTGGGGGTGATTCAGTACGCGCGCACTCGCCATGCCCTGGGAGACGCGGGCCTTGAACCTAACGCCATGCCAGAGCCGCGGCGGCGGCTACTCAGCCGGGGTGCCATCCTCGTCGGCGCTGGGGCCGCGGTTTTGGTGGCGCTGTTTGGCACCGGCGTCATTGGCGTTAAAGCCAGCGTTTTTGCGGAAAATTTCGCCTACTTCTTGACCACTATTGCCGGCCTGTACTTTGTTTACCTCTACGCCTTTGCGGGCTTGAATGCAGCAGAGCGAAAAAATGTGCTGCTGCTGTTTTTACTCTTTGTCGCCGCCGCAGCGTTTTGGTCGGGTTTCGACCAATCCGGCGGCAGCCTGAACTTGTTCGCTAGGGACTTCACGGACTTAAACCTGCTGGGCTACGACATGCCGGTATCATGGGTGCAGTTCTTCAATCCCATATATGTGGTGATCTTTGCGCCGATGTTTGCGGCGTTTTGGGCTTGGCTGGGCCGCCACAATTTAGACCCCTCCTTACCGCTTAAGTTTGCCCTTGGCCTCTTTTTTATGGGCATGAGTTTTTTGGTGATGTTGTTTGCTGTGGGCGTAGCCCTGGAGTCCGCCCCCATCGGCCTGCAGTGGCTGCTGATTACCTACCTGCTGCAAACCTGGGGTGAGCTGGCGCTGTCACCCATCGGGCTGTCCGCGTTCTCGCGCTACTCACCGAAACGCTACGTGGGTCAAATGTTCGGCCTGTGGTTCTTGGCTTCTGCTATCGGCGGCGTTCTTGCTGGCCTGCTAGGCGGCGAGGCCACCGACGGCGGTCTGGCCAGCATGTCGCCGATTTTTTCTTATATGGTGAAATACTATCTGGGCATCGCCGCAGTCCTCGTGGTGCTGGCTTACTTCTTCCGAGAGACCGCAAAAACCCCAGATTCCTAAAGCGCTGGTGACCAAGGGTGGCATTTATCCGATGGGTGGTACTGCGCCTGATCCCAAAATGCTCTGCAATAGGGAGAAACCACAAGGGTCTCCCGTGCAGGTCACCATTCGTCCCTTTAGAGCCATTGATGCCAGTAAACTTCAACGCAGTGTGCTCAGATCTGTGGGCCACGTGCGGCCATGGCTGGATTGGTGCACCCCCCGCTACGTGCTGAGTGACGCTCAGTCTTGGATTGAGCAAAGCGAGAGTTTGTGGCGGCAGGGCCAGGCGTTTCGCTGGGCCATAGTGGCGCATACAGAGTCCCGGGGCGGTAATGAAGACATTCTGGGCTGTGTGGAAATTAAGCTGACTGTGCCTGGATCCAAAGTGGCGGAAATGGGCTATTGGGTAGCGCGGGATGCCACCGGCCAGGGGGCGTGTACCCAAGCGGCGGTTCAGGCCCTGCAATGGGCCTTTGCTCACCTCATCCTGGAGCGGGTGGAGTTGCTCATTCAGCCGGCCAACTGCGCCAGCATTGGCGTGGCCGAAAAGATAGGTGCGAGCTTTCAGGAGCTCAGAGAGGGCGCCATTACCTACCAGGGCGAACCCAAAACAGCAGCTTGCTACGCCGTCACCCCGAAGCGCTAGCGCCGCCGCTGCCCAAGCCCCGGCGTTCCTGGCCGCTGCAGGTCGCCTAACCGCGGCCCGATCCTAAGAGAGTGTCCCCAGGTTGAGCCTCAGTGAATGAGCTCTGCGTTGAAGTAGGCCAGGGCATAGTCATCAACCCAACTCTCCAGTCCCCAGTTTTTGATGTACGCCGTGTGACCGCCCTGGGCGGTGAGCTCGATGGTCAGCGTTGACGGTAAATCCTCATAGTGCTGGGGCGGAATGATGGGGTCATCCTGAGCGGCGAGAATGGTGGCTTTAACGCCGGCTAGCGCCTGGCCCCGCAGATCGTAGGCGGCGTAGTAGTCATCTATGCTGGCAAAATCCGTGTGCTCGGCAATAAAGATTTCGGTCAAGGTTTGAATGCTCGAATACCTGGCCATGGCGGCAAAGTCGTAGCTGTTGGGAAACGCCTGCTGTTTCTGCTCCCACAGGGTCCGCCACTTGCCCATGAAATAGCGCTGATAAATCAGGCTGCCGCCGATTTGCTCCACGGTATGGGCGGGGCTGATGGCCGGGCAAATGGCCAGGGTAGCCAACTGCGGTAGTTGCTGCGCCAGACGCAGGGCAAAGTTCCCCCCCATGGAAAAACCCATCAAGCCAGCTCGGCTGTGGGGGAAATCCGCCATGATGAATTGGGCCGCGGCCACGACTTCATCGGTCATGGCGGAGTGGAACAAACCCTCGTTTAGGTGAGCAGTGCCGCCGTGATCGCGAAGGGTCAGCCTGACGACCTGAAAACCTGCCTGATGCAGTGCCTGAGCAGAGGAGAGGACGTAGCTGGAATCTGCGCTGCCCAGCCAGCCGTGAATAATAATAACCACTGGTGCGTCGGCTTTGCTGGTGCGGGTGTACTGAGCGGTTAGGTGCTGGTCCAGCACGTGAATGTCCCGATGTTCAGATTGGGCGATAAATCCGTCAAGCCAGGCGGGCTTGACGAGCTTTCGGCCTAGGCTGCTCACGATGGTTTGCATATTAGGATTAGCCAGCCCCCAAGCTGGCCGAAACGGGGCAGGTCGAAATGGGGCAGACTCAAGCCGGGCAGCTGGAGAAGGGGTGTGCTGAGGTGGGGCCTGGTCCTGCATGAATCAGTGCTCGCGGTGGTCGATGGATTGATTGGCATGAATACGCTGGCCTTGAATGCCCGCTCTGCCAAGCTCGGCAATAATACTGTTGGGCCCTACCAGGTGCCCAGCGCCGACGAGAACCAGATAGCGATGGGGTGTTTGCAAATAACCGGCAATGGTCTTTGCCATGCTCCGATTGCGCTGGTTCATGAGCTGGTCGTTAAAAGCTTTGACCAAGGGGTGGTCCCCGGTTTGCTCCGTCATCGTCCTGAGCAGGGCGTCATCGTCACCTCGAAAGTAGGCGGTCATTAACTGGCTGACGTTCCACTCAACATCTGCCATGTCGTCCAGAGCCTGGTCCAGCACGGCCAGCTGGGTGTCGATGGGCTGGGTAAATAACAGCTTGAGCTGAAAATCTAGAGTCTCCAGCTGCAGGATGTCGTCGGCATCGCGTTGGCCCAGCTGCGTAATCACATGCTCTACACCGAAGTCACTGTCATAGCCTAAGGCGTTCATACCAAGCACGGTCAGCTGCTGAGATGCCAGCATGGGTTGATAAGACTGTAGTTGCCCCACCGGTAAGCCGTAGGTCAAACCTGCCGCTACCAATCTTTGGTAAAGGTCTGCGGGCATGACCTGGCGCAAAGCCTGATTGTCCAGGGCGGCGTAGCGAAGGGTTGTTGCCTGAACCTGAGCTTGCGGGTGACGGCTTAGGTCCACCTCTAGCACCAGCTTGTCAGTTTGGTTATAGGCCTGGATAAATTGATTTGGCAGGGGTAGCAGAGCTTCTTTGAGTACGTGCACGGTGCCCGCCACGAAAACCGTGGCGCTTGGGGATGCAAATCGCCAGAGATACAGCGGGGTGTCGTCGGTTTTGGCGCGAATATCCCTGGCCGAGGTGATGGTTTGGCCATTGGCGAGAGATAGCTCGCAGACGCTATCGCTGGGGTTGGTCTCAGCCAACGCTTGACGGCAGCGGGCCATGGCGACCTGGGCAGCCAGGGTGCGATTGGGCTGGGCACCACTGCTGAAGCTGCGTTGGGGCTGGTTCGTGTGAACAGCCGTGGCGGTATGGACGCCCGCGACTAGCGGCTGCGCACAACACAGGCAGCCGAAAAGCCACGCCAGCAACCGGGCCCGGCGTCGCCAACGTATTCCGCTGGCTGCGGTGATGGGTGGCTGGAACCCGAACACGCTCAGCGCCGCGGGGAACAAGGAGCCGGCTTACGCACTGGCGTCGGCGTCCAAGCCCAAATCTTCTGGTGTCTCGCCGAGGTCGCGCACGGCATCCATGACCGCGTCAGCAATTTGCCGCAACAGCGCCACGTCAGCACTTCGAATCACTAAGTGCGTGCCGTAGCGGTCTTCGCGCAAAAACGGATAGCTGCCAATGTCCGCGTCGGGATGCTGCTGTTGAATCAACGCCAGCGCATCGGCGATGGAGCTTTCGCCAGTGTAAGCGCGCACTGTGTGGCTATGGATCACAGGTCCAGTGGTGAGCTTGCCCGATAAGGTCGAAAGCATGGCCTGCATGACCCGAGGTATGCCAGCCATGACGTGCACGTTCTCCATAGCAAACCCTTGAGGGCCACCGCTGGGATTATCGATTAGCTCAGCACCCTCAGGCACTCGGGCCATCAGCAGGCGTGAGGCCATAACGTCGTCGGGTGCTGGGCGTCGTCGAATCCGCTCTTCGATCTCCGGGTGCTGGATGATGGGTACCCCAAAGGCTTTGGCGATACAAACTGCCGTGATGTCATCGTGGGTGGGGCCAATGCCACCGGTGGTAAAGACGTAGTCGTAGGTTGCGCGCACCTCGTTGATGGTGTGCACGATGATGTCTTCGTCGTCAGGGATAACCCGGGCGTGATGCACCTGAATCCCCCAACCACCCAGGGTGGTGGCGATGTGGTTGAGGTTTATGTCCTGAGTGCGTCCGGACAAAATCTCGTTGCCGATGACGATAACGCAGGCACTGACGGCTGGGCTCATGGTGTCGCCTTAACTGAAGAAAAACACGATGGTAGCAGAAGGTTTCGTCAAGACAGCGTAAATGCCCTAGCAGTTTTTGAAACGGGCTTGCGTTTGGCGGCGAAGGCCCTGCGCCCTTCTTTATAGTCCTCGCTGTTAAAACATTCATCCACCAGGGCGCGAACTCTGTCTACCTCGTCTCCGGCAATCACTCCGTAGCTGGCGCGCTGCTCCGCGTTGCCGCGCGCTTTATCAAACTCAGAAATGTCCGCGCCGGAAACAAAAGCCTTGCCGCCAGCACCCCGCATAACGACGACCCGCACCTCCGGGTGCTGTGCAAAGTGCTCGAGAATGTTGCCAACGCCTTCCCACATTTCCAGCGACAGGGCGTTGTGTCTGGCAGGATTGTTCAAAATCATCCAGCCGATGCCATCCTCCACTTTGGCCTGCATGCGTTCGGTTTTCAGAGTCAGCGCTTGTTCAGATGCCACAGATTCCTCTGCTGGGGTGGTCACGTTGTCGATTGAGGAATGTTTTATACTTTCTCAGTCGCCGCGCCAATGGTTTGTCCCGGATTCGAAAACGGGGCTATTGCACGGGTCATCACAAACTGGGGAGCGTTATGGATTTTGCACCGACTGAAGAGCACGATTTGATCCGCGCTGCGGTGGCGAAGGTTTGCGAGGATTTTCCCGACGAGTACTGGGCGCAGAAAGATGCGGACCACGAGTTCCCCTGGGATTTCTATAACGCCATGTCCGAGGCGGGCTGGATTGGCGTGGCTATTCCTGAAGCCTACGGCGGCAGCGGCCGGGGCATTACCGAAGCGAGCATCGTGCTGGAAGAAGTGGCCGCTTCTGGTGCCGCCATGAACGGTGCCACGCCACTGCATCTGTCCATGTTCGGCATGGAGCCAGTGGTGAAATACGGCTCCGAAGAAATGAAACAAAAGTACCTGCCTGCGGTGGCCCGCGGCGAGCTGCACGTGGCTTTTGGCGTTACCGAACCTGATGCGGGCACGGATACCACCTCCATCAAGACCGCCGCGCGCCGGCAAGGCGATGAATACATTGTGCGCGGACGCAAAGTGTGGACTACCAAGGCGCTGCAGTCTGAACGGGTGCTGCTGCTTACCCGCACCACGCCGCGGGATGAAGTAAAGCGCCGCACTGACGGTATGACTCTGCTGCTGGCCGAGCTGCAGCGGGACGAAGTGACAATTTCGCCCATCGATAAGGTCGGCCGTAACGCCGTGGCCACCTGTGAGGTGGTCTACGACGATTTGCCAGTGAGCGTGACAGACCGAGTTGGAGAAGAAGGCAAAGGCTTCCAGTATCTGATCTCTGGCTTGAATGCCGAGCGCATATTGATCGCCGCTGAAGCCCTGGGAATTGGCAAGGCTGCACTGCGCAGAGCCGTCGGTTATGCCAACGAGCGGGTGGTTTTTGGCCGACCAATAGGCAAAAACCAAGGTGTTTCTTTTCCGCTGGCCGAAGCGAAGATGCGTTTGGATGCGGCGGAGCTCATGATACGCAAAGCCGCTTGGATGCTGGATAACGGCATTTCCTGCGGTGCGGAAGCGAACATGGCCAAGTGGCTGGCCGCGGATGCGGGTTTTCAGGCGGCAGACCAGGCCATGCAGGCTCACGGTGGTTTCGGCTACGCCAAGGAGTATCACGTAGAGCGCTACTGGCGAGAGGCGCGGTTGATGCGAATTGCACCCATCTCCCAAGAGATGATTTGTAACTTTGTGTCAGAACACGTGTTGGATTTGCCGCGATCCTATTGAGCGGGGAAATTCCCGCCCACATGAGAGCACAGCGAGGGGGACACCATGTCTGATAACGCACAAACCGTTCGAGACTTTGTCGCGGCCTGGGCGCGGCTGGATGCCGACGAGTTAGCCAGCTATTTCTGCGAGGACGGCTGCTACTACAACATACCGGCTCAACCCGTGAAGGGGCGTGACAACGTTCGCCAGTTCATCGCAGGCTTTACCACTAATTGGACCGCCACGGACTGGGAGATTCTAAACATTGCTGCGGCTGGCGACGTGGTGTTCTGCGAGCGGATAGATCGCACCAAGTTTGCTGAGGGCGGCGTTGACCTGCCGTGCCTGGGTGTTTTCGAAATGTCCGACGGCAAAATCAAAGAATGGCGAGATTACGTCGATCTCAACACTTTTATGCGGGCGGCGCCTTCCCAATAGCCCCGCTTGGCCGGCTAGCTTAGGAACGATCTTGCAGCAGCGTCGCCACCCTGGCGCGCACTGCCGGCACGATGGTGTTTTCAATCCAAGGGCGCTGACGTAGCCAGTGGGTGTTGCGGGGACTGGGGTGCGGAAGCACCACCACGTCGGGCCAGCGCTGCTGCCACGCGCCAACGGTATCGCTTAGCGATTGGTGAGGCTTTGGCAGATGCCAGCGCACAGCGTGGCTACCCACCAAAAAGGTGAGCTTGACGTTCGTTAACCGACCAAGCAGCTCTTCGCGCCAGCGCGGGGCGCACTCCGGGCGTGGGGGCAGGTCGCCGCCCTTGCCCCTGCCCGGATAGCAAAAACCCATGGGCAGCAGGGAAAAGTGTTCTGGATTGTAGAAGCTGTCAGGGCCCACCCCTAGCCAGCGGCGCAGCCGGTCGCCACTGGGATCATCGAAGGGTTTGCCGCTGGCATGAGCTGCGGTTCCTGGGGCTTGGCTGACTAACAAGATTGGCGCTGCGGGCCCGAATTGAAATACCGGCTTCGGGCCCAAGGGTAGGTGCGCTGCACACTCGGTGCAGTTTCGAACTTTGGCAATTAGCGTCGCGGTTGATGCCACAGCAGCCTACAGGCCCAGCAGGTCTGCCCGCTCGAGCAGGCTTTGGGTAATGCGAATGCTGGCGGCATCCACCATAATCCCATCCACGCTGATTGCCCCTAATCCTTGTTGTTGGGCCTGCGCATAGGCGGCTTGCTGTTTGCGCGCCTGAGCAATGCGTTCTTTAGACGGCGTAAAAACCTGCTGGATGGTGTTGATTTGCGTTGGGTGAATGGCCCATTTACCGCCCATGCCAATGAGCTGGGCGCACTGGGCCTCAGCGCTCAGGGTTTCCAGATCGTGAAAATCCGCATAGGGCCCGTCGATGGGTTCAATGCCGTTGGCGCGACAGGCCATGGCGATTTTGAAGCGCGGGTAATGCCAAAGATCACCTGGGTAGCCGTCGGTGCTGCCCACAGACTGTAGCTGCATCTGTTGGCTGGCGGCGTAGTCACCCACGCCGAAGATCAGGGTTTCGATACGGCGGGAGCTTTGTGCAATGGCCTCGACCTGTAAAAGCCCTTGGGTCTCCTCAATGAGACATTCGATGCCGATAGGCTTGGTGATGCCCAGTTTTTGCTCAAGCTGATCCAGCAGCAGGTGCACAAAGCGCACATCACTGGCGCAGGTGACCTTGGTCAGAATGATGGTGTCCAGGCGTTGGTGGGCCTGGCTGACCACCGCAATGATGTCGTCGTGACACCAGGGCGTCGTAACATCATTGACGCGCAGGCTCAGGGTGCGGGCTAAAAACCGCTGGTGGTTGAGGGCCTGAATCACCTGCTGACGGGCGTCTTGTTTGAGGTCCGGGGCCACAGCATCTTCGAGATCAAAAAATAGCTGATCCACCTCAATAGCCTTGGCCTTGGCAAGCATTTTCTGGGAGCTGCCCGGTACCGCCAGGGTGCAGCGTCTGAGGCGATTGGGTCGAAGCGTCATGGTTTGTCCCTTAAGTGATACGGTCACTGTTCGGACCATTGACGAATAAAGTCGCAAACATGTTGGTCAAAATCCTGCTGTCCTTCCATGTTGACTCCATGGCCGGCTTCGATTTCCACAACGGACAGGTTCTGCATGTGCGCTTGTGCCCAAGCGTTGTTGTCCGCGAACCGCCGTTCCTTGGTGCCGTGACAGAGCAATGCTGGTCTGGGATTAGTGGAAGCCAGTTCCCGGATGCTGGTGAACGGATTGGTGTATTCCAGCGTGTTGGCGACGCCTTCGGGCTTCAGATTTGCGCAGTCTTCCAGCAACTGTTCTTTCACCACTGAAGGCACATTTCGAGCTCTGCGGGGATGGACGGGTATGCGATTAATGGCGGCCAGACCGCCTTTACGGATGTTAGCCGCTGACTTGGCGGCGGTGCTTTTCCATTCCTCGATTTGTGCTGAATCGGCGAGGGCCGAGTTCGAGTTAGTGAAAATGTGGCCGTAAACCCGATCCGGGTGCTCACTCGCGTAGCGAATGGTCAGGCCAGCACCCAAGGAGTAACCGCAAAGGAACCAGCGCTCAGCTCCCAGCTGCTGACGAATTTGCTCAAACTGGTCCAGGTAGGCCGCCGG
The DNA here is from genome assembly GCA_964635835.1 of uncultured Pseudomonadales bacterium. Classification (GTDB taxonomy): domain Bacteria; phylum Pseudomonadota; class Gammaproteobacteria; order Pseudomonadales; family Azotimanducaceae; genus UBA4421. Next base: position 2,002 of record CAZWQK010000022.1, on the reverse strand, counting down.
GGAGTAGTACTGACTATCGACGGGCGCTGGTGAACGGCCATGGCCCCACAGTTCAGCGGTGACCGGTCGGCAAACCTCTGCAAGGGCGGAAAGGTTGGCCAGCCACTGGGCGCTTGAGGACAAAAATCCGTGCACCATGAGCAGGTAGGGGCCATTGCCCGGATGCACTTGAAAGACAATTCTTGGTGAGTTTTCGGTGTACTGCATGATCGATGGCGCTGTGCCAGCCAAAGGAAAGGTCATGCTACCATGCCAAAGACTAGGGAGTTGCGCATGCGGGAGAGGAATATGGCTTACGACTTAGTGATTAAAAACGGCAGCATCGTGGATGGTTCCGGTAATCCCCAGTATCGGGCTGACGTAGCCGTTCAGGACGGCAAAATTGCCGCCATCGGCCGCGTGAAATGGTGCTCTGTGCTTGCGTGCTGCGAAGCGCTGGTGCACCATGCGGTTCCTCGCGTGATCCGTCACGCCAGTCAGCGCACCTGTAGTTCAACTGGATAGAATACCAGGCTTCGAACCTGGGGGTTGCAGGTTCGAGTCCTGCCGGGTGCGCCATTTCCCTTTTTGGTATCAAAAGCGTTGTTCATCGCTTTTTTGCTATCTTTATCCATGGTGGTTGTCTCCTCTGCAGACATTGAAATTAGACAATCCAGTTCCACTACATGAGACACCGCCTCTCCAAATGTGCGAAAGATAATTTACGTTATCGTTACGTTGCCCCAGCCTCGGCGAGGTGGTGCGATTGCCTAACGAAATGGAAGTCTTTTGTTCATCGAATTTTGCGGATGAAAAGACTCCGGCACCCGCCGGAAAACGGATGCCGGATAAAATCAGTGGTGTTTAGTGGCCATTAAAATTTCTGCTGTATCGATCACACCTGACCCCCGAGTGCGTAGGACTGCATATCGTTCGATGGCTGTTATATTTCGTGCGAAGGATGTACTCCCAGTCCAGCATTCGTTGCCACCTGCTGTACGCGTCATGTCCACGCGCTAACCCTTCTTTGTACGCATCTGTTTGGCGATATTTGTTGTAAAAGTTGTTGGGTGTGCGCTCTACCTTTTGTGCTTCTTGCTCTGCTTCGATTTCTTTGCATTTTGATCTAAGGGAACTGACAGGTACTGGCTGTCGCTTCCACGGTGACTCTCTTAGGTGGCCTGATACAGGAACCGCATCGACTAGTCGTTCTGCGTAGTTTGTTGCCGAGATTGTGTAAGAAAATCCAAGTATCGTGATTGTTACTGGCGTATTTCTTGTGGACCGGCGAAGAGTGACGCTAACTATGTTCCGACCGTTTGATAGTTCGATAGTTCTATTATGATTATTTGTAAACAGCACTGCAGCGCCGGTCATAGCGAAATCATTCAGTGAAATGCATCCAGGGCATTTAGCCTCTAATAGAAGGTTAGTGTTAGTTTGTTGTACTGGCAGTCCGCACGTATTTGCGTAAACGGGACCCAAGGCTAACGACGATAAAAGAAAGAGCAAACTACGCATTAGTTGCCTCCCAAATTGTCGTTGAACCTGTTGCTTCTTGTTGCGTTTTCGCTAGAACGTTAAGAAGCTCATCCACATTGTTTTGAACATTCTTGAGGAAATCCTCTTTTTCAAGCGGCGAATGAACGTAATCGTCTATGAGGCGTTCCAGCGAATCCGTGTTCGGTCTCGGATCACCTAAGGCTTGAGCCGCCCTCTCGAATACCATCTTTACTAGGATCTCATCCAAAATAGCCTCGGCGCTGCGATCCTCAGCTAGTGATATGACCCCGCTGCGAGACAAACCCTCTAAAATGGGTCCTGGCTTGCCCGATAGCGCCACCGCTTTTAGCGCGAATTCCATCCGGGATTGGAAGTCTTCGGCAAGACGTATTGCCAGTTCCGCCGCAAAAGGGTCGTCCTCGGCAAGGGGCTTGAGTTCCTCTAGCGATAAAGATTCATAGGGGTGTTCGTCGTACAGGTGTATCGTGGTGCAGACTTCCCAGACGCCGTCTGCATCCCC
>CAZWQK010000021.1:0-12340 GCA_964635835.1 uncultured Pseudomonadales bacterium | reverse complement strand
AGCGGTGGAAACATGCCGACCGGTCGGCTGCCGTGGCAGTTCAACGATGGACTGGCTGTCCGCATCCCACTGCAGGTACTGACCTTCGCCAATCAGGGCAAAGGAACCCACTCGAACAATTTCAGTGTCGATCTTTTCGCCTGACAACTTAGTGATCGTGCCCGGATACTTGGAAATCTTGCCTGACTCGGTCATTTCCCGCTGCAATTCAAACCACAGGCTTTCCATCTCCTCAATGGTTGCCAGCTGGCTGGCTGTACCCATTTTCTTGGCCAGCTCACCCAGCCACTCGCCGCGATTTGCGTATTGGCTCGAAACGATTGAGGCTTCGAATCCACCACGCGTGTCGCCAGCAACTTGCTGAAGCACACCAAACAGCTCGCGCAAGCTACCCAAACGCTTATCCAGCTGTTCGGTTAGGTTGCCAATTCGAATTTCATTTTCTTCAAATTCCGTCTCCAGACGATCCGAGCGCCGCTGTTCCCGGGTGCGCTCGTCCTGAGCTTCCTTCAATAGCTGAGCCTGAGCGGCCTTTTCGTTGGCGAAACGACGCTCGCGAGCCGTATTTTCTCGGGACTCAACCACTCGTCGAGCTTTTACGTTTTCCAGCAGTTCATCTAGTGAACTCGCTTCGTTTACCACCAAATCGGTTGCCGGCGCCGCCTCTTCGGCATGGCTTGGGTGGGCAAAAACTACCGCACCAAACGCCAGTGCCGCTGCCGCATATTTTTTGAATGAACCAAAGTCAAATTTGCTATCAAAAATCATTGTGCTACTCCCGCTCCAACTACCGGCAAGCTCAGCATGTCGATCGACGCCTGCTGACGCGCCATGCGAATGCCCTGTCGAACTGATGCTTGATAGGAATTGTCCACCGCTTCGTATTGACGGGTGGTCGGATTGAACATACCGGTCTCAGCGCCATCGGGTGTTTGGTAAACAAGGGCGATTCGGCCAACTTTTAAAATATCGACTTTTCGTTCAATACCATCGATTTCGATAGTCGACGGGTAGGTCTCCATGGTTCGACCGTATTCATTTTCAATTTGGAAGGCTCTGAAGACTTGAGAGAACTTCTCTGACACCGCCACGTCAGCGCGGTCCATCATCTCGCGCAGGCGATCGACTCGTTTGTTTCGCTCGTCCAGTAGGAAAGGCGCGTCCAGGGCCACAAATTGCTCAAGGCCATCAATCATACGAAGCATTAACGGCGTTATTTGACGCTCAATAATGGTGACCTCGTCGATGGCCGACGCTAGCTCCACCATCTCTCTTTCTTGGTTGCCAATCTGTTTTTCCAACTGACGGTTATAGACTTTGAGCCCTTCTACTTCCTTTAACACCGTCTTGTACTCGTTCAGCAGCTTGCGCGTTTCTTCGGTCAGATCATCGATCCGTGCCTGAGAACGCTTCGCTTGTGCATTCATCTGCTCAGCAGCCTGGAAAACGTCACTGAGCGTCGCTCCCACTGCTGACGGTCCGGTTAAAACTGCAGCGGTGGTTAGCAGCGCTAGCGACAGCTTTTGCATGTGTTTTTTCATTAGTACTTCCTACTGGAATCCCTGGTTTCTATATGGCTAAGCAATCGCCAGCCGACGCTCACGCGCCTTCTTGCGATTGTTTTTTAAGCCAGCTTTTTTCTGCCGAAGCAAGTATTTCAGATGTTGCCTGTTGTCCTGCCCAATGGCCTCTTCAGATCCGCCATAAGAGATTTCGACCTCTACGACTTCAAAAAAGCACTGTCTCCAAACGGGCCTCTGACTCAAAGGCTCAAGCGATTGCGGCCTCCCCGCCAATCCGAGCTGAAGGATCAACAAAGGCCTTAGGGATGTCAATACTAGACACCCGTTAGATCCTTATATTTCACTTGGAACGCTCCTCATTTCTCGAACGCGCCGTGTATTTTCGAAACAAACCCGGAAAATGCGTCCAACAGGACACTGGCTAAGACCGCAAATAGTCAGCCAAGCCCGCGTTACAGGTGCTCGGCAAAATGGGCCAGGGTGCGCTGCTTGGCCAACGTCGCTGCAGCTTCGTCATAACTGGCTCGGTGATCGCAGTTAAAACCATGATCCGCCGCATACACATGCACCGGCACGTCGCTGCAGGCACTTTTAATGTTCTCCACATCGCCCATGGGAATGTGCGCATCCAGTTCGCCAAAGTGCATGATGAGCGGACACTTGGGCTGCTGGTCTAAAACGCCTGCTATGCCACCACCGTAATAGCTGGATGCTGCCGCGACGCCAGCCAGCTGGCAGGCGCTTAAATAGGTCAGGAGCCCCCCGAAACAGTACCCCACCACACCAACAGAGCCATGCTTGCTGGCGAATTCTACGACCCGTTCCAGATCCTTAAGCGTTTGACTCATATCCAACTTTTGGAACGCCAGCTCAATACCTTGGCCCATGTCGCTTTCCGTATAGCCTAACTGGATATCCTTTTCTGCACGATCAAATAGCGCCGGCGCGATGGCGGCATACCCCTCAGCCGCGTATCCATCAGCAACCTCACGAATGTGCCCGTTAACGCCAAAAATCTCCTGAATCACCACAATGGCGCCTTTGGCGGCTCCCGACTCCGGCTCAGCACAGTACGCACCTAGCTCAAACCCATCAGCCATTTCGATGACTTGCATTTGTCCCATGATTTTCCTCCGGTAAAAGCTACATCCTAAGATGGTAATCGGCGCTGTGACAACAGACAAAACCCGGTAAACCCTTGAGTCCAGCACGCTGAAACGCTGGCAAGCCTGTTGTCATGCCCCCGCAAAAACCGCGTCATATCGCCGTTACGAATTCGTCATCCAATCGTCATATAATCATCGTTTACTCTTCCCGGTATCTTATTGCTATCACAGTAAGGAGCGGCCGTAGTGGCGACGTCGATTCTCATCGTCGAGGACGAACCTGAAATTCGAGAACTTTTGAACTTTGCGCTAACCCGCGCTGGTTTTGACGTTGCTGAAGCAGAAAGTGGCGAGAAAGCACTTCAATATCTCAATCAGAGGTTACCTGATTTGATGGTGGTCGATTGGATGCTGCCCGGCATGAGTGGCGTGGAACTGGCAAAGCGCATTAGAAAGGACGAACTGGCCGGAGCCATGCCTTTGCTCATGCTGACTGCTCGAACCGACGAGTCTGATCTGCTCAAGAGTTTCGCTCATGGCATCGACGACTACATGAGCAAGCCGTTTTCGCCTAAAGAGCTTATCGTTCGCATCAAAGCCCTGCTGCGTCGTGCCGGCACCCCGGACGATAACGTAATCCAAGCAGGCGAATTGCAAATAAACCTAGACAGTCACCGCCTGACCATTCAAGGCAAAAACATCGACATTGGTCCAACCGAGTACCGGCTGCTGGAGCTGTTAATGCGAAACCCAGACCGGGTATTTGAACGCGACCAGTTACTCGACCGGGTCTGGGGGCGCAGCAGCTATATCGAAACGCGAACCGTCGACGTCCACATTCTGCGCCTTCGCAAAGTGCTCAAACCCTACGGACTGGACAGCACCATTCAAACCGTCCGCAGCGTGGGCTATCGATTCACGCCCAGCGACTAAAGCGGCTCCGTTACCCGGCATTACCTCCCCACTCGAACTAACCCGCTATTGCCTTCATACTCCTTGGCCTGCATCGATTCTTTTCAATCCAAGCCAAGTTGGGAGTTCATTGTGTCTATAGCCGAATCCTCAAAAACATCAGCCATCCTGTGGGACTTTGGCGGCGTATTCACGAGCAGTCCTTTCGAGGCTTTTAACCGGCTGGAAGAAAAGCTTGGCGTGCCACAAGACTTCATCCGCCAGACCAACGCTATTAATCCAGAGCATAACGCTTGGGCACAATTTGAATCCAACAGCGTGTCCCTAGACGAATTCGATGACCTTTTTGCAGCAGAAAGTGCCGCTCACGGACATCGAATCCAGGGCAAAGAAGTCATCGCAGTGCTTTCAGGACAATTGCGGCCTCGCATGGTTGAGGTTCTCAAATTATGCAAAGCCCACTACAAAGTTGCGTGCATTACCAACAACGTAAAAGCGGGAAAAGGGCCCGGCATGGCCCGGGGCAAAGGTAAGGCCGACGCCGTTGCCGAGGTAATGTCCCAATTTGACCTGGTAGTCGAATCCAGTGTGGAGGGCGTGCGCAAACCCAATCCTGAGATTTACATTCGTACCTGTGAGCGCCTTGGGGTTCCCTGTGACCAAGCCATTTTCTTGGATGACCTTGGCATAAATCTTAAGCCCGCCAAAACCTTAGGTATGCAAACGATTAAGGTTGTCAGTGAAGCTCAAGCCATAGAGGACTTGGCCACACTGACCGGTCTAACCTTTCCCTAAATTCAACGTCTAGGAATTCGCCTGCCCATGATCGCCCTCGCCCTCAGCGCTGGGGTCTTTTTTGAGCAGCCAGCGTATCGCTGACACTAGGCCGGGCGAGACATCTCTGCGGCAGCATCTTGAACCGCCCGAACGATCTTGTCGTAGCCGGTGCAGCGACACAGATTGCCGGCCAGCCAGTAACGAATGGTCTCTTCATCTGGATTGGGGTGTTTTTCCAGCAGCGCCTTTGACGCAACAATAAACCCTGGTGTGCAGACACCGCACTGCAGTGCCGCATTTTCAAGAAATTGTCTCTGCAGCGGATGCAAACCTTCTACACCGGCAATACCTTCTATCGTCTCTATGGACTTGCCGCTGGCTTCAACGCCGAGCATTAGGCAGGCGCACACCAAGCGGCCATCTACTAAAATGGAGCATGCTCCGCAGTCTCCAGTGCCGCACCCTTCCTTCGTGCCCGTTAAACCCAATTCATCCCGCAACACATCCAACATGGACTGGTTGGCATCACACAAAAACTCTTTGTTCTCACCGTTAACAACGGTTTCCACTTGCAGTCTGGCCACGATTAGCTTCCTTGAATGCGTTGATGGGCGACACCTATGGCGCGGCGGCAGAGGACGGCGACTACCTTGCGGCGATATTCCGCAGTGCCGCGTTTGTCACTAATCGGTGAAGCTGCGGCTTTACAGGCCTCTCCGGCTTGGTGAATCGCATCGTCATTTAGATCCGTGCCGATGATGGCGTCAGCAGCTGCCGTAACCAACTGAGCGGTTGGCGCTACCGCACCCATGGCCACTCTCGCAGCAGTGCACTGCCCGTCGACCACGGTCAACGCAACCCCGACACCGGCCACGGCAATGTCCATTTCGGTGCGCGGCGTGAAACGCAAATAGGCGTCCTTGCTGTTAGCCCCCGGCCTGGGCAACATCAAACCCAATAAAAATTCACCAGGCGCCAACGCATTTTTTCCAACGCCAACAACGAAATCCTCTACAGGCATCTGGCGGGATCCGGACGACGTTGCGATATCACACACTGCGCCGGCAGCAATCATGGCCGGTATGCTGTCACCAGCCGGCGAGGCATTACATAGGTTTCCGCAGATGGTCGCCCTGCCTTGAATCTGCGTGGAGCCAATCAAGTCAGCTGCTTCCAGCAATCCCGGCAGGATTTCTTGCAGCACTGGATTTTCATTCATCACCGCACTGGGTACTGCGGCGCCGATGTAAATTTCATCACCACTGACGTCCAGTCGATTGGTTTCCGTTAGCGACTTGATGTCAACAATGGTTCGCGCCTGATGTCCCGGTGCGCGCATTTGTACCAGCACATCGGTGCCTCCGGCCAAAATCTGCGTAGCCATTCCTTGCTCGGCATTGTTCGCCAATAAGGCGACCGTTTCCGCTACGCTGTTTGGCGCTGCGTATCCATAGCTCTCCATAGCTCCCCTATTCCATCGTTTTGTTGCTTAGACGTTACCACGTCGCTGCCACTGTCGGAATCACAGGGTTTTCGATGTCCTACTTTTTTCCTTGCTCCTTTTTCCTTATGTATCTATTTTGCCGTCGCGGTGGCAGGCTCCTGCTCATCGGGCCTGTTAAACTCCCCTCCGCCACGGAGTAATACCAATGAATGCAACGAATCAGCGAGCACTCATGCAAGCGCACTATGCAGAGTTGCAGAATTTTTACGCCTACGTGCTAGAGCACACGGGCTTTGATGCTATTGCCTTAGGCTCGGGATCCCAGTCGTTTTATTTCCACGATGACCAAGGGCCATTCTTTCGCCCCAACCCCGTCATGGTGCAATGGCTTGCAAAAGAAAAACTCGCGGAAAATTGTTGGCTGGTGATTACTGCCAACGCGCGGCCGATTTTGTTGTTCTACCAGCCCGAAGATTTCTGGCACGCCGCAACGCCGGCACCCGAGGGTATGGAAGATGTCCTTGCTGTTGAGGTGTTCACTGATGCCAGGGCGCTGACAACGCGCTTGAACGCCTTGCTGTTTGCCGGGGACAACGGCAAACGAGTGGCGCAAATTTGTCAGAGCGCGAACACTATCAACAGCCAATGCACCCTCAACCCGGCGAATGTGATTGACGCCCTACACTTTCAGCGCGCCTGCAAGAGTGAATACGAACTCGGCAAAATGCGCGATGCTTCAAAACTCGGCGCCAAGGGACATGCCGCCGCAGCGAGGGCCTTTGCTCAGGGGGCCAGCGAATTCGAAGTGCATTTGGCCTTTCTGCGTGGCAGCGGTATGAACGAGTGGCAGCTGCCCTATAGCAATATCGTCGCCCAGAACGAACACGCGAGCCTTTTGCACTATCAATACCAGGACAGAGAGGCAGGGACCCACCAAAACAGCCTGCTCATCGATGCGGGTGCCAATTTCCAGGGCTATGCCAGCGACATCACACGAACCTATCTGGGTCCCCAGTGTTATTCCCAAGAAGCTGCTGGTTTGTATCAAACTCTCTTGGATCAGATGCAAAAGCACCAAGATGCGCTTATTGCCCGGGTACAACCAGGCACAAACTATGTGGACCTGCAGAGCGAAATGCATCGCTCTCTAGCCAAGATCCTCGCTGATACTCAGTTGATCAGCTGCAGCCCAGAAGAGGCTTTTGATACTCAGCTTACTGTACCTTTTTGTCCCCATGGCCTGGGGCATTTGCTGGGCATCCAGGTGCATGACGTTGGCGGCCAGCAGCTTGATATCCAGGGCCAAACTGCGTCTCCACCCGAGCCTTATGTGTCCTTGCGGCTAACTCGCCCCCTGGCCGAGAACATGGTGATTACTGTCGAACCCGGGTTGTATTTCATCCCCATGCTGCTTGCGGCAAAACGGGCGGAACACGCGCCCATTAACTGGCATGCCTTGGCAATGTTGACGCCGTTTGGCGGCATCCGACTTGAAGATAATGTACGCATCCTGGCGCCAGGTCTTGGCGTTGAAAATCTTACGCGAGACGCCTTCGCTGAGATTTAACCAAGTCCTGGGCTCACCCTATTTGGGGCAACGGAACGTGCCAGACTAAAACAGACGCCGGAAGCGCCAATGGGCCTGAGGCCCGCCTCTAACCTAAGGGACATTTTGTGAGTAATGCTACCACACGACCTTTAACCCCGAGCACACTCTTTACCCAACCCGGGTTGCGGCCAACACCACCCAGCCAATACAAAATCTCACCCTGCGGGCGTCTTGTTACCTATCTAAAAGGATCGAAAGACGCCCCAACCGTGCTGGACTTATGGTGCTTTGATCGCGCCAAAAATCGACATACTGAGGTAATTCGCGCCACCGTGCTCGACGCCCAAGCCGATGAGAGCGTCACGTTGTTGAGTGATGCAGAGCGAGCAGAACGCGAACGCCGACGACAGTTCACTTTCGGTGTCTCACAATATCAGTGGTTAAGCACCTCTCAGGCTCTCGTACTGTATGCCGATGGCCATGCCTATCTCACCTCCATCGACGATGACGGCGTAGCTGGGGCCGCCCAGCCAATCACGGCACAGAACAAAAGACACAGCGGCTTTAGTCTCAGTCCCGGAGGAAACTTCCTAAGCTACGTGACCGACGGTGACCTTTACTTCACCGCCATTGGTGACGCCGCAAAAACGCATCGCATCACGGCAGATGCTGGCGCCTGCATCAGCAATGGTTTGCCAGATTTTCTCGCCGCCGAGGAGATGCATCGATTCAAAGGCAGCTGGTGGTCCGATTGCGAGCGCTACTTGATCTATTGCCGCAATGACGAGGGCCCGGTTGCAGTGAGCCACCGGCTGGAAATCGACGGCAATGGCAGCCGCACCGTAGAACAGCGCTACCCCTTCGCCGGTAAGAAAAATCCGTTGGTATCTTTGCACGTTCACGATACGGCAACCGGTGAAAACCAGCTGATATGGCACTGTAACGATGCCACGACAGACGCGTATCTAGCCCGGGTAAGCCCGTGCAGCAACGGCCTGATAATTCAGGTTCAAGACCGCTTGCAGCAAAGCCTCACGATGCGTCGTTACCGATTCAGCGATGAAACCTGGGAGCAGCTGTATCAGGAAAGATCAAGCACCTGGATTAATCTCACAGACGATCTTTACCAGCTAAGCGAAAGTGAATTCGTTTTCTCCAGTGAGGATTTGGGCCAGCGCCAGGCGCTGGTTCTAAATGCCTCTGCCCAGCCACGGCGATTGAGTGGGCCTGCTCACATCAACCAGGTTCTCAGCGTCAACGACAATCAGCTTCTTGCAGCAGGCTGGGACGACACGCCTATCGAAAATCACCTCTACGCCATCTCTCTCGACGGATCCGGATATCAGTGTCTCACCGCCGGCAATGGCGTCCACGATGTAGCAGTTAATCACCCACAAGGGCTTTTTGTGGATCGGTACAGCGACGAGTTCACGCCGCTTAGAATCAGCGTTGCTAACCTCGACGGCAGCAACCGGCAGCAACTCTTCGAGGAGGTCATTGACAACAGTCACCCCTATTTTCCGTACCAACCGGACCACGTCACGTCCCAGTTCGGTAACATCAGCACTGGGGGACACATCCTCCACTACCGACTGACGCCGCCGTCAAATCCCAATGGGCTGCATCCAACGATCGTTTACGTTTACGGCGGGCCCGGTGCACAAAAGGTGCGCCGGGATTGGGGCGCCCTGGTACTGCAGCTCTTTGCTCAACAGGGCTTTGGGGTGCTGGAACTGGACAATCGCGGGTCTGCGAACCGGGGGCGCTTGTTCGAGGCGCCGCTGTACAAGCGCATGGGCAGCATCGAGGTAGAGGATCAACTCCAGGCGCTGGAGATCTTGAAGAAAACCGATTGGGCGGATCCAGCGCGAGTGGGCGTTTTCGGCCACAGCTATGGCGGATACATGAGCCTTATGTGCCTGTGCCAAGCCGGACAGCAATTCAAGGCTGGTGTCGCCGTGGCGCCGGTAGCCGATTGGCGCCTATATGACACCCACTACACTGAGCGCTTCATGGGCCTTCCTCATGACAATGAAGAGGCCTATGACGACAGCAGCGTGCTGCCCCATTTGGAAAAACTAGCGCGGCCACTACTACTGATGCACGGTATGGCAGATGACAACGTGTTATTCACCCACAGCACGATGCTGATGTCCGCGCTGCAAAAGCTCGGCAAACCTTTTGAACTGATGACCTACCCTGGCGCCAAACATTCTATGCAGGAAACACATGTATCTATTCACAGATTCAATGCGATTTTGGATTTCTTTCGGCGCAACCTATAGCAACCAGAACTCTCCTCGGTGCCAGCGACGCGCTAACCGCCGCAGCCAAACAGCTGTATAAAGTTGTCACTGGTTTGCTGGCTCAACTCCTCTGTGGAGGATTGGCGTAAATCGGCTAAGAACGCCGCCGTGTGTGCCACATAGGCCGGCTCATTGGTTTTCCCTCGCTTAGGCACCGGCGCTAACCAGGGCGCGTCGGTTTCTATCAACAAACGATCTGCCGGTACTTTAACCGCCACCTCGCGGACGTTTTCCGCATTCTTAAAGGTCACGATGCCTGAAATAGAAATGTAGAACCCCTGATCAAGGGCCTGCTTCGCCATTGACCAAGATTCGGTAAAACAGTGCAGCACGCCGCGGGCATCCGGATGGGCGCGCAACAGCGATAGCGTATCTTCCTCTGCTGCCCGAGTGTGAACAATGGTGGGTAGGTTATGGCTCACGCCCAGGCCGAGCTGCAAATCAAAGGCCTCGCGCTGCCGCGACTGAGTAGCAGCATCGGTGCCGTGCATATAATCCAGCCCGGTTTCGCCCACGGCAACGACTCGAGGCGCTGCCAGAGCGCCCTCAATCCAATCTAAGTTGCCTGCCGCAGCGTCGGGATGCACGCCGGCGGTCGCCCAAATGTCGTCATGATTGCTGGCCAGCGCCATAACCCCAGTAAACCCCGCTTCATCCACGCTAATGCATAAACAGGTTGTCACGCCTGCCTCACGCGCGCGCATGATGGCCTGTTCTGGATCGTCGAGGTAGTTAAGGTGGCAGTGGGAATCAATCAGCAATTATTTGCTCCAAACGATAGAAATTTTTTCACGCTCTGTGGCGCCGCCGATGTTGCATGGCCTCAAGTTGCTGCCAAAGATGGAACAGTCGTTCCAGGATAAGCCGGCTATTGGCGCCCCTAGACATCTCGATCATCCGTCGCGCGTGACTGAGTTCGTCGGCAAAGGCCAACAGGCCCCGATTTGGCTGCTCAGACTGACGGTGAATCAAGAGCCGGTACCACGCCGCCAACAACAGCGGAACATCAGCTGCTAACACTTGATCAACGATGGTGCTGAAATGTTGTGCTCGGGCAATTTCCTGTAGCAAAACCCCAAGGTCCAGACCTTCGCTTTGCTCAAGGTAAGCAAGGGGTGCATAACCGGCTTCGACAAACTTTTGCTGGGAAAACTCCACGCCTTGCTGATCTAGCCAATGCTGGGCTTGAGACTGGGAAGGCACTACCTGAAAACGCTGACAGCGGCTGCGAATGGTGGGTAGCAGCCGGCTCCAATATGGGGTGCACAAGATAATGTGGGTATTAGCGGGTGGCTCCTCGAGGGTTTTCAGTAAGGTATTTGCCGCATTGACGGTAAGTAAATGTGCATCGTGAACAGCAGCGACTTTTCGGCAGGCAATCTGGGGGGTTTGCACCGCAAAGGCATTCAGTGCGCGTACCTGGTCGATTTTAATCACAATCCCGTCAGGGGCGATCCAGCGAAAGTCCGGATGAGCAATATCTTCGGGATCCTTGTCTTGATCTAAGCCCAACAAAAGCGCGGCGGATCGCGCAAGCAGAGACCTCCCCCCCCAACCCAAGGGACAAGCGAGCCCTATGGCAGCTGGCAATGACGCATTGTCCGCCCGCGCGGTGAGCGCCGATAACGGGTCATCATGCCAGGGATAGCGCTCCATCAGCGAGCACTTCGCAAGATAAAGTCGTTAATGCATTGCTCAACCTGAGCCTGTACCTCAAGCAAAGACAAGGATGCATCCACCGTCTGAAACCGCGGGTGCTGGGCAGCCCTGGCCAAGTAGCCCTGGCGGACTCTCTGGAAAAAATCCCTTTGCTCAGCTTCCATGCGATCTTTTTCTCGATCCGCAATGCGCTGTTCCGCCAGCACCGGATCCAAGTCCAAATACAGTGTCAGGTCTGGCTGCAGATGCGCCTGAACCCAAGACTCCAAAACCTCAAGTTTCGAAAGGTCCAGCTGGCGGCCATAGCCTTGATAGGCAAAGGTCGCGTCGGTGAAGCGGTCGCATACCACCCACATGCCAGCGTCTAAGGCCGGCCGTATGACGTTGGTTATGTGTTGGGTTCTGGCGGCGAAGACCATCAACAATTCGGTGAGGCCGTCCACTTGCTCGTCCCATTGCTGCAGCATGGTGGATCGCAACGCTTCAGCCATGGGCGTCCCGCCAGGCTCACGGGTCCGCACGACGCCGATGTCGGCCTTCTCCAGGGTTTGGCAGACTACGTCGACATTGGTCGACTTCCCTGCGCCCTCAGAACCCTCCAACGTAATAAACCGACCTTTCATGGCCCTGTACTTTGCCTCTTGCCTGATAACTGATAGCGGCGCACCGCAGCGTTGTGTTCTGCCAGTGTACGAGAAAACTGACTGGTGCCATCCCCTCGAGCCACAAAATACAAGTAGTCCCCTGGAGCAGGATGCAAAGCCGCTTCGATAGCAGCAGCTGACGGCAGCGCGATGGGGGTGGGCGGCAGCCCCGGATAGCGATAGGTATTGAACGGCGAGTCCACGCGCAAATCCCGACGCCGTAAATCCCCATCGAAGGCTTGGCCCAGAGCGTAGATTACCGTTGGATCCGTCTGCAGTCGCATACTTTTCTGCAGCCGCAAATGGAACACCTGGCTAATCTGTCGGCGGTCTGACAAGGCGTCGCTCTCTTTTTCGATAATAGAGGCCAACACCAGTGCTTCCGCGGGGCTTTGGAGTTGCAGAGTGGGATCGCGCCGT
>CAZWQK010000020.1:0-12451 GCA_964635835.1 uncultured Pseudomonadales bacterium | reverse complement strand
TACATATCCATTAGCGTAGTGCTCTCTGCGATTATTGCTTTTGTTGCAGCGCCCTGGATTGGCCGCACCCTCGGTAAAAAGCGCGGCGCCATTGTTGTTGGTCTGTTTGCTTTCACGATTGTTCCGGCGCCGGCGATTTTGTGGCTCTTTGGTCTGATGCCAGAAAACGGCAGCCCGGAACTGTTCCACCTGTACCTGTGCATCATCATTGTCGATGTGGCGCTGATCATTACCTATCAGGTGATGAGCGGATCCATGATTGCGGATTTGGTCGAAGAGGCAGAGCTGCGAACCGAACGCCGCAGCGAAGGGGTATTCTTCGCGTCGGTGACCTTTGTGCGCAAAATTACCCAAGGTCTGGGGGCTGCATTTGCTGGTGTGATACTAACGGTGAGTCAGTTTCCGGCGGGAGCGCAGCCAGGAGAGGTTCCGAACGAAGTACTGCGCGATTTTGTAATGGTTTATGCCCCAGCCCTGCTCACGGTTTGGATGCTGATGATTCTTTGCCTATCCATGTACACCGTCGACAGAGCCCAGCACGAAGATAACCTCAAGGCCCTGGGCCGAGTTTAGCTCGTAGGCCGGGTTTCAACCCGACACAGCCTTCAGGCCGACATCTTTCTCGTCGGGCTAAAGCCCGACCTACAGGCCGACCCACACGCATCACCCTTCGTAGGTCGGGTTTCAACCCGACACCTTTCTTGTCGGGCTAAAGCCCGACCTACGAGCCCGACCTACGAGCCCGACCTACTATTCCGGTAGAACGCCTTGATTGAGTAAGGCCGCGAAGGGGTCCTCATCAGCCTGGCGGTGCCACTGGTACTCGGTGTAGTTCATTACCATTTCCGCCAGTTCTGCGCCGAATAGACGCTGGATCACCGCCAACGCCATATCCGTCCCTGCGGATACCCCTGAGGAAGTGACATATTGCCCGGCGTCAACCCAGCGAGCGGCTTCCTGCCAATCCACGTTTTCCCCCTGGCTGCGAGCGAGTTCAAAAAACATTTTGTTAGTGGTGGCTGTCAAACCGTCCAGCAATCCGGCCTTGGCCAATAACGCCGAACCCGTGCAAACACTCATGGTGACTTGGGTTTGGGGGCAGCGGGCTTTGAGGAAGTCGAGCAGCGCGGGGTTTTGCAGCTGGTGGATGGTGCCGATACCACCGGGCACAAGAATCAGGTCCAGCGCTGGAGCGTTGTCGAAGCTGAAGTCGGCGATAGTCTTCGGTCCCACCGACGACTTCACTGGGCCAGCTTGCTCGGCGATGTTCACCAGCTCCATCTTGTCTCCAAGAGCGCCAAACATCTCCATGGGCCCGTAGGCATCCAGAAGCTCGAAATCATCATAAAAAATAGTGCCTAAGCGCATACGGACGCTCCTTTGCTTGCCCGTTGTGTTATCGGATGTCGGCCTGAAGGCCGTGTCGGGTTGAAACCCGACCTACGAAGAGTGACGCGTTGGGAAATGCCTGGCTTTGGTTCAAGCCGTGGCTGCGCTGTTGTCCCAGGCGGCGACCTCGCGCTGAATCAGATCAGAGGCTTCCTCCAGGGCAGCGGTTCTATCCGTCCAGCTTTCGCCGCCGGTGCCCAGGCGGAAGGTGTTCACGCCAGCGTCCCGGAATGCGCGCAGCCGCTCTCGAATCATTTCCTCGGTGCCGATAAGGTTGGTGAGCAGCACCATTTCATCGGGCACCCGGGCAACCGCTTGATCGCGTTTGCCATCAATCCAGAGACTCTGTACCGCTTTAGCGTCGTCTTCGTAGCCTGCTCGACAATAGGCGTCGTTGTAAAAGTTGGTGTTCGCCGATCCCATGCCACCCAGGGTGAACGCCATGGCCGGCTTGCGGGCGGCGATTAAACGCTCCACGTCATCGCTTATCTCGAAGTAGCCCCCGGTCTGGATATCAATGTCCGCAAGCGAGCGTCCGGCACTGGCGGCGCCAGCGCGCAGGTCGTCCAAAAATACGTGGCCTTGCTCGGGTAAGAAACAGGTGCCCAGCCATCCATCGGCAAGCTCGCCGGTCATTTGTAGGGACTTAGGCCCGAGGGTTGCCAGATAAATGGGCAGGTTGGGTCGCGGCGACTGAGATAGCCGAATGGGCTTGCCTTCACCGCCGGGACGCGGCAGCACGTAATGCTCACCTTCGTACTGAAGTTTTTCCCCGTTCAACGCCATGCGTAAAATCGCCATGCACTCGCGCAGCCTCGACAACGGTTTAGCGAAGGAGGCTCCGTGTAATCCTTCGACCACTTGAGGACCGCTAACACCCAGGCCCATGTTGAATCGACCGTTGGAAACCGTGTCCAGACTTTGCGCGGTCATGGCCATCATCGAGGGTACTCGAGAACTGATCTGCATGATGCCCGTACCCAGGCGGATGTTTTCGGTTTTCGCGGCCAGGTAGGCTAGAGGGACAATGGCGTCCATCCCCCAAGCTTCAGCTGACCAAGCTTCGTGAACGCCCATACGGTCAGCTGCCATCGTGTAGTCCACGAGGCTGTCCCACTCTTCGCCGTTGTAATAGGCCGAGCCGATGGAGATGGAGATGCGCATAAGAGACCTTCCTTAGGAGACTTGGATATGAAGGACGCAAGTTCATATGCCACAGAGCCTTTGTCAAGGCTGTCCAGAAACTTTAGAATCTGGGCCGCATTCAACTGGGGAGAAATTATGCCAACGCTGAAAACCGGTGGCCGTTTTAAGAGCGCAGTCTGCGCGGGCGAGATTATGGTGGTTGTCGCCTCTGGTGACGACGTTGAACTGACCTGTGGTGGGATTCCCATGGTGGAACCCGGTGCAGATGTGGCAGGTGACGCGCAAGTGCATCCGGACCATGCCGTAGGCATAGCCATGGGTAAGCGTTACATCACCGAAGACGAATCCCTGGAGGTCCTGTGCGTAAAGGCAGGTGATGGCGCCCTCGCGGTAAACGGCCAACTGCTGCTGCAGAAAGATACGAAACAGCTTCCCAAAACCGATTAGGCGGCGACTGTGAATGTCATGATGTTGCTGGAAATGGCCAGTGGTGCCTTTCCTGATCGCCCCGCGTTCACCGATGGTGAGCGTGGCCTGACTTATACTTACAGCGAACTTTTCGAGGCTGCGCGACACCGTGCTGGCTCCATCCGTGCCAGCGGTGCCAGCCGAATGGCCAAGCTGGATGTGAGTAATCTCGGCACCCCGCTGGGACTCTTTGCCAGTGCATGGGCCGGCGTGCCTTACGTGCCGTTGAACTATCGTCTGACCGACGACGAAATTCAGGCTCTGCTCAAGCGGGTGACGCCAGCTTATTTGGTCACGTCCAGTGATCGGGTGGATGTTCTTGGCGGCTTGGACGACGTAAACGCGGTGGCAACGGAAGCGTTTTTGGACGCCAGCCAACATCAAACCGCCATGGACGGTGATTGGGCCATGGATCCGGACGATATTGCGGTGCTGCTGTTTACCAGTGGAACAACCGGGGAACCGAAGGCCGCGGTGCTAAGACACAAGCATCTGGTGAGCTACATTCTGAGTTCTGTGGAATTTGCTGGCGCGCCAGAGGGGGACGCCTCTTTAGTCTGCGTGCCGCCGTATCACATCGCCGGTATTGCAGCGATTATGAGTTCGGTCTACTCGGGCCGACACGTGATTCAGCTACCCAACTTTAGTGCTGATCGCTGGATCGAGCTGGTGCGCGAGCACAAGGTCACCACGGCCTTTGTAGTGCCAACCATGCTGGCGCGTATCGTTGCAACCTTAGAGGCTGCAGGGGCGACGAATGCGGACATGCCGCACTTGAACAGCCTCGCCTATGGCGGCGGTAAAATGCCCTTAAGCGTAATTGAAAAAGCCATGACGCTGTTTCCAGACACTGACTTTTCCAACGCTTATGGCCTGACGGAAACCAGCTCGACAATCTGCGTATTAGGGCCCGATGCCCACCGAGAGGCGGTTGCCAGTACCACCGAAGAGGGCCGCCGCCGCTTGGTCTCTGTGGGCCAGGCCCTGCCCGGAGTCGAGATTGAAATTCGCGACGATGAGGGACGAGTGTTGGGTGCCGGCGAGCGCGGTGAGATATACGTGCGCGGTGAACAAGTGTCCGGCGAGTACGAGGGTAAGGGTTCTGTCGTTGACGCTGACGGATGGTTCCCTACCCGAGATGCCGGCAGCTTGGACGCAGCAGGATATTTGTTCCTCGAGGGCCGCGCCGATGACGTGATTGTCCGCGGTGGCGAAAATCTCTCACCAGGGGAAATCGAAGACGTGCTGCTGACTCACTCATCCGTAGCAGATGTGGCAGTGGTTGGCGTCCCCGACGAGCAGTGGGGCGAAGCCGT
Organism: uncultured Pseudomonadales bacterium; assembly: GCA_964635835.1. Lineage (GTDB taxonomy): Bacteria > Pseudomonadota > Gammaproteobacteria > Pseudomonadales > Azotimanducaceae > UBA4421. Next base: position 8,132 of record CAZWQK010000020.1, on the reverse strand, counting down.
GGCCGCAGCAGTGGTGCCTAAGCCAGGCGCTAGCTTGGACATGCAGGAACTGGCGGACTTGGTGAAGGGTCAGCTCCGTAGCTCCCGAGTGCCTGCGCATATGAAGCAGTGGGATGAACTGCCCTACAATGAAACAGGCAAGCTGTTGCGTCGGGTGGTGAAAGCAGCCTTCGAGGCGGAAATAGTGTCGGGCTAAAGCCCGACCTACGTGCGTTTCCCTCGTCGGGCTAAAGCCCGACCTACAGCCCGACCCACGTGCAGCAACCTTTGTAGGTCGGCCTTCAGGCCGACATGGCGTTGAGGTTAACGACGATTTCAGTCGGGCTAAAGCCCGACCTACCCGGTGATCCCGTCAATTAACCCCCATTCAAGGGCCAACGCTGCATCAATGGGATGACCGCTCAGGGCAAGCAGCCCTGCGCGATGACGACCAATCCGGCGGGGTATGCTCACGGTGCCGCCGGCGCCTGGAACCAATCCAAAACTCACTTCAGGCAATGCAAAGGTGGTGTCCTCACGTGCCACCACGCGGCCAGCAAAGGCGGTGAGTTCAATGCCTGCGCCGATACATGCGCCATGGAGTTGCGCGGTGGTTCGCGCCGCCAGCGCCGCCATGAGGGAGGCCGGTGAGCGAGTGGTGCGGCTTAAATGGGCAAGGCTCGCGTCCCGGGCCGATCCGAACTCCTCCAGGTCGCCTCCAGCGCAAAACGACGGCCCCTGCCCATTCAGAACAATTTGGCCGATGGAGCTATCCGTCTGAGCCAGGTACAAAGCCTGACAAAGCTCATCGCGCATGTTGGCGGAGAATGCATTGTGTTTGTCCGGCCGATTCAAGGTGATGGTCAGACAGTCATCTTCCCGTTGAATCCGCGTGCTGGGTCCAGCATTTACAGCCGCTGGGCCGGTACTCCGCCGGTTCAGCCAAGATTCAAATTCGGCCCCGTGCTGGAGGGTGCTGTACATAAGGGACTCCATCAGCAAACCTTGTTGGACGCTCAACGTTGAACTTTGGCGGAGTAGCTGGATTAAACCGGTGCTGGCCTGTGGTTTTTGGCGCAGATTTACCGCAGCCTTAGTGACCATATCCTGGGGAAGATCCGGGGTGACGATCAGATCCACACAGGGCAGCAGGGGCGAGTTGGTCAAGACCGGATCGCCGAAGCTGCGTTGGCTTAAACCAACGATCACAGTATTGGGTAAACCAATGCGCCCCTGGGTCCACGACCAATCTTCATCGAGCGGATCGGCGGCATCATCCAGGGCCACGCTGAGCCAGTGACAGCCACTGACAACGCTTCGCTCTTCAGCCAACATGGGGCTCCGTAGCAGTTGCCCAAAGGTTTCCCAAGCGATGACGCCTTCACCCGTAAATGCAGATTCATTCGACATGGTGGCCAGTATACCCGCCAACGGTTTGAGTGCCTGCGTGAATCAGGCCTTGCAGGCTTTGCAGGGTTACTATCCCTCGGCGGTATTGCCCACTGCGCCGTGGGTGCTAGGGGCTAGGGCCCAAGAACTTGGAATATCACCGCGCGGCCAACAGTCGGCAAACGGTAGCTGCCGTTTGTTGGTTTGCCGTGATGGCTGGCTGATCGTTAACCTTGCTCGTGACAGTGATTGGGAGCTGCTGAACGCCTGGTTGGCTACAGATGCGTCTTCCCAAGAGCCAGCAAGCCTGCAGGTCCCGATCATTGATGCCTCGGCAAAATCACCGGCAGGCAAATCAGAGCCTGTGGACGGCTGGTTAGGTCTGGCCGGAGCTGTGGAGGCCAGATCCGGGCAGAGCTTGGTCCGTCGCGGCCGGGACATGGGGCTGCCAGTGGGGTTCGTTGCGCCGGCTGGGAGCCGCCAGGATCAGGCTCAGCCCTCGCTTCAATTGAACCGACTGCTTCAAGCCGATGCCGTACAAACCGAGCGACGAAGTCTGGTTGGCGCTCAGGTTGTTGATCTTTCGGCGCTTTGGGCCGGCCCTTTGTGCGCTCATTTGCTCAAGGCTTGTGGCGCCGAGATCACCACGATTAGCTCTTCCCAGCGACCGGACGGGGCGATCCATGGCAGCCCCAAGCTGTACCAGCAACTCCACGCCGGACATAAGCAGCAAGTTCTGGATTTTACCCGTCCTGATCATTTGCGAGATCTGTCAGCAAGGCTGCGTCAGGCTGACGTTGTGATTGAGGCATCGCGCCCGCGCGCGCTGCAGCAGTTGGGCCTGGATCGAGCTCAGCTGGCCGTAGCAAAACCGCAAATCTGGTTAAGTCTTACCGCCTATGGTCGTCAGCCGCCTATGGGTCAATGGATAGGCTTCGGGGACGATGTGGCGGCCAGCCAAGGGCTGCTGCATTGGGCTGATAATGGCGCTCCCGAATTTGTTGGCGATGCCATAGCCGATCCGCTAACCGGGACATATGCTGCTTTGGCTGTGTCTCAGAGTTTGTCCTTGGGGCTAAGCGGGCTGCTGGACTTGTCCATGGCCAGCGTGGCTGCTCAGTGCCAGTACAAAGTAAAGATGTCTGAAGCCGCTCTGACTTGCCCACTTAAGGAGATTGTTAGTGCTGATTAGACAGGCGGCTCTGAGCGGAGCCTTGGTGGACCTGCGAGTGAACGCGGTAGTTGAAGCCGTTGCCCCGCACCTGGAGCCCCGGCCGGGAGAGGCCGTTCTAGACGCCCACGGCGGTGAGCTGCTGCCCGGCCTGCACGATCATCACATCCATATTTATGCCGCGGCCGCCGCCGCCAGCGCCCTAGATTGTCAGGTAGGCCCCGGCAACCCTGAGCGGGGTCGTGAACGCTTAGCCGAGCGGATTGCCGAGCATCCGGGGCAAGGTTGGGTACGCGGCATCAACTATCACGAGCAGCAGCTAGGTGAACTGGATCGGTGGATGCTGGATGCTATGTGTTCGAATCGTCCGCTGCGGATTCAACATCGAAGTGGCAAGGTTTGGGTATGCAATTCCCTAGCGCTATCGTTGCTTGGATTTGCAGCTGGGGACACTATCGACGGCCTTGAGGTGGACGCCCAAGGCAGGCTGACGGGGCGCTTGGTGCGTGGTGACACAGTAATGGCCCAGCGCTTGCGCGCTATCGGCGAGTCCGTGGATCCAGACGTGCAGGCCTTGTCTCAGCAATTGGCTCGTTTCGGCATTGTCGGCTTGACCGATACCTCGGCCAGCAACGGTATTGCCAGTGCGGAGAATTTCCGGCTCTTACAGGCCCAAGGAACTCTGCTTCAGCATGTTCAGGTCATGGGCAACGATGAGCTGGAAACTGGCTATCTGAAGATTTTGCTGGATGAAGATCGACTGCCGCCGCTGGATCACTTGGTGCAGCGAATTAACGGCGCTCGTTTGAAGGGGCGCAACGTAGCCTTTCACTGCGTCACCCACCTGGAGCTGGTTTTCGCGCTAGCGGGATTAGCCGATGCCGCGCCTCCCGAGCAAGGCTTTGATCGCATCGAGCACGGCGCCATGGTCAATGATGAAATGGCTCGCCGGTTAGCACAGATGGATATGCCGGTGATTACTCAGCCGGGATTTTTATACGCCAAGGGCGATCAGTATTTGCAGGATCTCTCCCGGAGCGAACTGGGGGATTTATATCGTTTCCGCGGCTTAAGAGAGCAGGGCGTGCAGGTAGTGGCCAGCAGCGATGCCCCCTACGGGCCGATTAGTCCGTGGCAAGTGAGCGCGACAGCGATGGATCGCAAAACCACGGGGGGAGCCGAGTTGTCGCCTTGGGAACGGGTAGAGCCGGAAGTGGCCTTGAGCGGTTATCTCACGCCGCCGGCGCAGCTGAATCAGCGCCGTGCTTTCGAGGATCTCAAAGCAGTGCGGGTGGGTTCACCAGCAGATTTGTGTTTGTTGGGCGGCCGCTGGCAGGATTATCGTCAGCGGCCTGAGGAAGTAGCCGTAAGAGCCACCCTGATTGGTGGCTCGGTAGTTTATGACAGCGGCAGCGGCGATTAGTCCGGAAGGCCCAGAACTCGCTTGGCGATGATATTCTGCTGAACCTCATTGGTGCCGCCGTAAATGGTCACTGCACGGTCGCGCAGCCAGCTTCGGGTGGACTCCAGCTCGTCAGTGCTGAATTCGTTGCTCTCCCAAACCAGACCAGAGGTGCCGCGCAGGCGTGATTTCAGCTCTGAGCCGACCTTACTGAGAGAGGAACGAACCAACTTGAAGATCGACGTGGCCGCTCCCGGAGCGCCGCTGGATCGGCTTTCCTGCATCACGCGAGCGACGGTTAAGGCCAAAGCGCGCTCGTTCATAACCTGATCGATAACATCCGTGCGCAAAGCCTGGTCAGCAATGCGGCCCTGAGCATCCTCACCGGCGTATTGCTTGGCGGTTCTGGCGTAGACGTTCAGCTTGGGCTTTTCACCTTCTTTCTTCTTGGGCTTGGCGCGCTGGGCCGCATTGCGCTCATACTGCAGCAAGCGTTTACCAACGTCCCAACCCTGATTCAGTTCCCCAATTAAATCCTCGCGCTTGGCGATGGCGTTATCGAAGAATGTCTCGCAGAAAGGCGAACTGCCTGAGATCAACTTAATGGGTTTGATGGTTACGCCAGGCTGATCCATGGACAGCACAACAAAACTGATGCCCTGATGCTTGGGGGCATTGGGGTCAGTTCGCACTAAGGCAAACATCCAGTTGGCGAACTGTGCGCCGCTGGTCCAGATTTTTTGGCCATTGATAACGAACTGATCCCCTTCCAGCACGGCCTTGGTTTGCAGCCCGGCAAGGTCTGATCCAGCGCCGGGTTCTGAGTAGCCCTGACACCACTGCGCTTCGCCGGTAACGATTTTTGGAATGTGGCGCTGGCGCTGCTCTTCGGTACCCAGCTCCAAGATGGTTGGGCCGATCATGGTTACGCCCATGCCGGTAGCTGCAGGCAGTGCTTTGATTCGAGCCATTTCTTCAGAGAAAACTTTGTAGTGCTGGGCGTCCAGACCGCCGCCACCGTACTGAGTAGGCCATGTAGGCGCTGTCCAGCCGCGGGTGACGGCTCTGTCGCGCCATTCGATAGCCGCGTCTGTCCGGTAAAACTCGTAGGCATCCTCAAAATGGATGGCGCCCAAGCGCATTTCTTGGGGGCAGTTGGTTTCTAGCCAGTCGCGGGTTTCTTCTCGGAAGGTTTCGAGTTCCATAATCTCTCTCATCGCTGTTTTTTAATTCTTGCGGCGCCTGACGCCAAGCCGCGGGCATTATGCTGAATTTAGCAGCGTGTTCCCAGTAGATTTGTGGGGGCATTCGTAGCCTCAGCGGGGTAAGTCTACGAAATGTCGAGGACCGACCGGGGGTCAGGCAAGCGCATTCGCCCGAGACATAAAGGTTAGGACAGAATTTTCCAGGCGCCGGATTTTCGCGTCGATGTGCAGGGTTTCCGGCAAATAGGTGGGCGGGTCCGAGGCGAGGTTGCGAATGCGCAGGCTGCAATCCAAATTGCGGCAGACGTGGTTGCCGACGCTGCGCCGACCGTCAGATCCCGCCACGTAGACGCTGAACAAGGCGGTGCCGCGGCTCCGGTACACATGATGACACCAAGAGCACATGCGTGTTCTTGGCCTGGCGCTGCTGTTCAAAGAGCGCCGTAGCCGCAGGCTGCGTAACTCTCCCGCCACCGGCATGACCATAAACGCCGTAGCCCCGGACGGATGGATCCAGCCCAAGTAGTCGAGGATCCCCCAGTCGATGGGAGCCAGGTCGGGCATGGCCAATTCCGCGCCACCGCACTGACGGAATACGCCTTTGATGTCGTTGCTGGTAAGTGCTTCCACCCGGACAGTGTATGTGCTCGCCGTCTTAGGGTACAGGTTTGGGAAATTCCTCGGCTATCCAATGAGCTATCCGGGTCAGGCAAAGCAGACAGTCTCCTGCGGATCTTTTATGCTGGCGGAATAACTTACCGGAGAGAAAATATGAGTGACCTGCCAGCCACAAGTCGGCAACTACTGTCTTGCGTAACCTCAGGAGGCACCCTGAAGCTGACCATCGGCGAAACTCCAATCCAAGCGCCGGGTGATGCCGAAGTGGTAGTTCGCATTGAAGCGTCTCCCATCAATCCTTCAGACTTAGGGTTATTGTTAGGAATGGCGGATATTTCCAGCGCCAGAAGCGTCAGTGAAAACCACGTCGAGGCCGACGTGCCAGAACATATCGTGCCTATGCTAAAGGCTCGTTTTGATGAAGCCATGCCCGTGGGCAATGAGGGTGCTGGCGTCGTAGTGGCTGCAGGTAGCAGCGTCGAGGCACAGGCGTTACTTGGAAAAACCGTTGGGGTCTTGGGTGGCGCCATGTATAGCGAATACCGGACCCTGCACACCAGTCAGTGCTTGGTTATGCACGACGGCGTGTCTTCTCGGGAAAGCGCTTCCTGCTTTGTTAACCCGCTAACTGCGCTGGGCATGGTAGAGACCATGCGCCGCGAGGGCTTCTCGGCGCTAATTCATACCGCTGCGGCGTCAAACTTAGGTCAGATGCTGCAGAAGATCTGTTTGGCAGACGGTGTGGACTTGGTCAATATCGTGCGTAAACCCGAGCAGGCCCAGCTGCTTCGCGACATTGGCGCAGCCCATGTGTGTGACTCCAGCCAGCCCACGTTTGCTAAGGATTTGCAAGCGGCCATTGTTGCAACCGGTGCCTATCTGGCCTTTGACGCCACCGGCGGCGGCGAGCTGGCCAACCAGATTCTGGTGGCCATGGAGGCGGCGGCCAACGAGACTGCGACAGAATACAGTCGCTACGGCTCAACCCAGGATAAGCAGGTTTACATCTATGGAGGCCTGGAGCGCCGTCCTACCACCCTTACCCGCAGCTACGGCATGCAGTGGGGAGTTGGCGGCTGGCTGCTGACGCCATTCCTGCAAAAAATAGGAGGCGAGCGGGCGGGGGAACTGCGGCAGCGAGTGGCGGATGAAATCCGAACCACCTTTGCCAGCAGCTATGCCGAGGAAATTTCGCTTAATCAGGCGTTGCAGCTGGATGTGCTGAAAACCTACGCGCAACAGGCCACGGGCAAGAAATACCTGATTAACCCCAGCCTTTAGTGCGAGACTGGGTTAGAACCTGTAGCTGATGTTGACGAATCCCACAGCAGTCCTGGGCGGTTACAGCCCCGCGCAGGCTTCAAAAGCGATGTCGTAGCTTTTGCAGCGGGCTTGGTGATCGTGGATCTGAGACACCAGAATCAGCTCGTCGGCTTGGGTTCGCTTTAGAAACTCCGCCACCTGCTCACGCACGGACTCCACGGCAGAGGCCGGACCGACCTGCTGGAGCATGGCCTGATCGGTACTGGTGGGCTTTGCCTCAAAGTCCGGGTCGGGTTTGGGCAGCATGATACCGCCGGAGCCCACGCGTATGGTTTGGGTGCCCGCGGCGATATGACCGATGACCACCGATGTCGCTGCGCTGGCAATGCCTTTCATGTTGTGGTGCTCGGCCACCCAATAGCGGTGATACCCGGCCTTTTCGCAGTGTTGTGCCAGCGTCCGGGAGTTATTCAAGGCCTGAGCTGCATCGCCGCCTTCGCAGATGGGAGATAAGTCTAAAACCGAAAGTGTTGGCATCGGGCTTTCCATGATGTTTTCCTCATCTTGCCAAACTTTTCATGGTTGTGCCCTTGGGCGTTATTTTTTCTTCACGTAAATTCTGCCGGGTGCTCAACAAGTCAGGAGGTGCTGTGAAACACGTTGTCTATGGATTAGCCGTGTTGCTGCTGTTGGGGTGTGCGAGGGGGGCCGAGGAAGTGGTATCGATGGCCGAGCCGTCAACGGCCGAACCGTCAATAGTCAAGCCATCGCCAGCGCGCGCGGAAACCCCCGCACAGTTTCTGGCCCGCAGCGAGCAAGAAATGCTGGAGCTGGGTAAGGAAGTAGGACTGGCCCACTGGCTGCGCGCAACTTACATCACCCCAGACACCGGTGAGTTGGCGGCTCGTGCCAGCGAGCGAGCCCTGGCTTTTGACAGTGCGCTGATTGCTCAGGCCAAGGCGCTCAAAGATCTGCCTATGGATGCGGAAAGCGCTCGGGCCATCGAGCTGATTTTGCGCGGTTCTGCCATGCCCGCGCCCAATGATACCAAGCTGCGTGCGGAGCTGGCCAACCAGCTTTCAAGGCCCAAACCGATTGAAGTCCG